>JBAZNL010000005.1 GCA_041649275.1 Candidatus Izemoplasmatales bacterium | reverse complement strand
ATATTGATAGGTCGTAGATGCCGATGCGGCGATCGTGCTCGTCGCAAGATGGCCGACGTTGAATCGAACGTTGAAGCTTACATCGATGCCGTATGTCGGCGATTCCGCCGTATACGTTGCTGTATAGAATCCTTTCCTCAGCGTGTCGAAGTTCGTCGATTGTCTATCGGTCTCTGCCGTATAATAGACGCCTGTCGAGTCGTCCTTATATCGGAACGTCAATGTCGGATAGTCTCCACCGATTTCCGCGGACTTGACGGTGGTATACGGATAAATGCTGTTGTAGTAAGGGATTACTGATCGGGAGCCGCTGTTCACCAAGGAAGATCCGGGAATACTCGGTGCAGTCGCACGGTACGCCAGGTTCGAAGCTGCATAATACTGATAAACCGATGTTCTGTTTCCTCTGTCATCGTAACTGTAAACGGTCGAGTATGTTCCGGTTCCTACAACATAATAATCTTCTACAACCAGTTGATTGAGCTCGTCATACTGGTAATAATTCGTTGTTTTCAGCGTCGTTCCTTCGCTATACGAAACTTGAATAATGTTTCCAAGTTCATCATACAGGTGCTTGTATGCTAAACTGTTGAAATAAAAACCATCGCTCAATCAAGGATATAACCGGCATTTGTGAGAGTATAAACGGAAGGTTCCCTATGACTTCTATCAGAAACATAAGCATCCTAATCTCATCGGAAAAAATGCAGACCAGAACCGAAAAACGACTCGACATTGAACGAGTCAATGGTTAGTAGACACATAAATGCATGATCTTCATTTCATCCCCCGTTCGGTCCTGTACTGAACGGGGGTTTTATATCCCAGATTATACGCCAGGCGCAGATTGTTGAAGTAATGGACAAAGACTTTCAGGACCTGGTACGGGTCTTCTGTCGTGGCGAAGCCGAAATCCTTGTACAGTTCGTCCTTGATCCAACCGATCATCGACTCGGCGATCGGATTGTCCGTCGGCGTACCGGCTCTGGACATCGACTGAGTGATATGCTTTCCACGATGGGCTTCGGCGTACGCATGGGATCCGTAGATGGTCCCTTGATCGGTATGCAGAATCGTTTCGCACTCGGCGTATCCGCGCTTTTTCTTGCACGCCAGGAGTATTCGGAGCGCCGCCAGATGATTCGGCTGCGAATTGCCACTCACGCTTTTGGCGGCGTCATATGCCACGATTTCGTTGTTGAATGTGTCGAAATGCAGATTCAAGTCGAGTTTCCTTCCCCTCGAGTGGAGCTGCGTCGTATCCGAAACGACGATTTCGAACGGACCGTTGGCGACCCACCGGTTTTGGACCAGATTCGGATATTGAAGCGATTCCTCTCCCTTCGTCGCGACGCGGGGCTTGCGTGCGATCGAACGGATCTTGAGCCCCTTGCATACCTTGTGGCACAGCCAGTTCGAGAAGACCCAGCCCGTCATGATCCGGATTTCCTTCGCCAGATGGCGATATCCGTACGTTCTGTGACGCTTGTGCTCCGCAATCACGAGATTGCCGAGGAGCGCCCGATTGTTCTCGTATCGGTTCGATTCGCCGCGCCTTCCCATCCAGCGGTAGTATCCGCTCCGCGAGACGTCCATGACCTCGCACAGTGACGCGAGTCCATACTCTCCACTCAACTCTTGGACGATTTCGAATTCTTGCCGGATCGTTGCTTTTTGGCCTGATCCGCCTCCTCGTTGGTGTAGCCTTTTTTTAACCGCAGATTCTCGATTTTCAATTTCATGTTCTCGTACTCGAGTTGCTCCATCGGGGTCAATTCTTTTCGCTTCGCATATTTGGTCAGCGGATTTCCCGGCTTCTTTTTGTTCTCCAGCGCCGCTTCCCCGCCTACCCGATACTGCTTGAGCCAGTTGCTGATCATCCCAAAGCTGATTCCTTCATCACGCCCCGCCTGCTTGACACCCATTTCGCCGGCGAGAACCTTTTTGATGATTGTCAGCTTTGCATCTTTGCTCCAGTAGCGGTTCGTGCCGCCCTTTGGTCTCCCCATGTTGATATCCTCCTCGGTTCGATTTCACTCTATCACACACGTTCCCTAAATGATACAATGACAAAAAAACAAAGGGGACAATCACTTAAAAGACAAAATGAAAAAGATGTTGATGAACACATAAGGGTTCTTTATGTGTCTACCAACATCTTACCATTTCAACATTCAGTTGTTTCCACAGAATCTGATCAAAGTGAATAGCAAGTGGTTCGCCCTGGAAGCACTGATTCCGTGAGCGGAAATTGAGGATGAATTGTCGGATCTGGAACGGACGCGATAGGGGACGCTGATCATCCAGACCGGCAGAGGAACATCGGATAAGGAAACGCTCGAAGTCATGATGGTTACTCCGATGCTTCAGTACTTTCTGGGAATGGACGAATTCATGATGGATCTGCCGTTCGATGCCTCGCTTATGAAATAAAATACCGCCAACTGATCGGGATCGAGATCGCGAAGGAACTCATCGAAATATTCTTGAAACATCATAAGGTAGTCGGTCGGAAATCGAAGCCGGAAGTGAGATATGAAGGTTCGCTACCGATTGATGTGACGGCGTTCCCGGTGAACGTCACGTATCCGACCTATCACCAACTTGTCAATCAAGATCGGGAAAAGACGGAAAGATCATCGATGAGTATCATGAATTGTCACAAGAAGTATAGAAGCCAAGAAACGTATCGCGATGAAGCGCGAACGGACAATCTGAAGTATGCCAAGGCGAAACGGCTGACAGCCAAAACCCGGCGTACATCACTGCGTCAGCAGCTCCAAGACATCAAAAGGAACATTGAAACGATCGAAACGAGAGTCCAATGCGGCTTTTTTGCCTTGAATGAAGACCAAACCATAGAATTGTCGACCTAAAAACGATCTTCGAGCAACAAACGGCAATCAGACCGTATGTCAGCTTCGACCTCGCATCCGATGCATCGTCCGCGGGAGGGCGGGGGCGCCTTGCGAGTTTGGGCCCAAGGTCGCCTTGAGCAAGGTGAACGGCTGCATCTACATTGCCGAGATCTTCTTCGACATCATTAACGAGAGTCTGACGTTGAAGGCAATCGTCGAACGATACAGGGAACTGCATGGAGTGTATCCGGTGTCGTTCCGTACCGACAAGATCGACCTAACGAAAGACAACAAGGCGTATTGCAGGAAACAAGGCATCCGGGCTTTTCCGGCAGACTGCTCGAGAGGCCGAAGCACGAACTGAATCCGACGGACGAAGCGCCGGTGAAGGAAGACTTCGTGAAAAGGCTGGAGATTGAAGGGGCGATCGGAGTTTCCCAAACCCGGTACAGCCTCGCCGAGCTGATTACAAGGCATCCGGAATCACAGAATACACTCATAGGCCTTGTGAATATCGTGATGAACCTTAAGCATGTTCTTCCTTTTCTCCGTTTCGGGCTGTATCGAAACGCAGGCCCCCCGAATCAAATCAAATCGACCTCGTTTTCGATGATGAACCTTGCGAATTCTGTTGAACCTCATTTGTCAGCAACCCTTATAGATTTATGTATTGACAACAAAAAAATGCCGAGATATCATGAATAGCAAATGGAATGCAAGCGATACATCTCATTGAATGATCATTGACGGTGAAGACATCCGGCAAGGACATGACGATAAATGCAGACGCGAGACCGGATGGAGTACGGCATAGTGCGCCTGTTTTTTATTTGGAATGAAACGATGTTAAGAGAGGGAAGAGCGACCAGATCGGGTCGCGGGGGCATTCAAAATGAAGAATATGTTCAATAGAACCATGAGCAACGAATACTATCTTTTGTTGTCCGCGATTCAAAAGCGAATTGCTAAGTTTGTGGCGATTCTACTTGTGATTTTCACCATCGGCAGTTCCTGTGTTCCAGTTCAACGCGTGTATGGGAATGTGTATGATTTCACTGAACAAACCCAGGATGTTGAGAATGAAGAGGACGACAAGGTCGTCTACAGGACTACTGAGGATGAGGATTTTGATGTTTCAGCGGTCGATATCAAGTCAGAAATCGTCGATCTCCGCTCTCCGAATACAAAGACATTTATCAAGAAGGACGGAACTTACATCGTTGCGATATATGATGAAGTGATCCATTATCTGAGCAACGGCGTGTACAAGGATATCGACAACACTCTTATATACGATGTCGAAAGCGACTCATACGCTAACCTCGCTAACGAAATCGGTATTCGTTTTCCGAATAAGCTGGATTCGAACAAACCAATCAAGTTGTCACTCTCCGATTATGATATCGAGTGGGAAATCGAGGGAGCAAAACGGACCTCATCGACGATCTCAACAGACGTAGCACCGTCCGAAGACATAAAGCAATTGACGAAGATATCCAGAAGCGTTTTTTATGACGATGTATTCGTTGGCGTTGACATCCAGTATACTGTCAATAGTGACTCAGTCAAAGAAAACATCATCGTTGATCGGTATATCACGAATTTCTCTTTATCATTTACGTATACGACAGGAAAACTCTTGTTGGTTATAACTGACGAGACGAATTATGCGTTTGTTACTTCTGAAGGTGAGGAAGTATTTCATTTTGATCCGTTGGTGATGTACGATAGCGCATCGAATGCATCCGACAAAGTTGCTCTTGTCGTACAAGAAGTCAAGAAAGGCGAATATTCCGTCACAATCATTCCAGATGATGAATGGATGAAAACCGCGGTCTATCCTGTTACAATAGACCCGATAATTAGCAGCGCGGTTCAATCGATGTCGATTTATGACACATATGTGTCAGAAGCCAACCCGACTACGAACTATTCGACGAGTGATTACATTTGGATCTCCGGCACGACATCAACGGCAGAGTATAGAGGGTTGTTATACTTTATATTACCGACAAGCGTGATGGATAAAGTCATCACCTACTCATACCTTACCCTGTCGAGAGATACGGCAAACTATACCGCCGGAAGAGTCATTGGTCTATACGCGAACAACACAACTTTCACGTCTTCAACCGTTACTTGGAACACAAAACCTAGTCATTCAACAAGTATGACGGATTTTCATGTGACAGATACGAATGGCAAGTATATATTTGATATTACTTCCGCTGTCATCGCCTGGCAAGCAACTGGCTCCACAACGACAAAAGGATTCACAATCAAAGACAAGTACGATTTCGGCGCGAACAATCGGGTATATTCTCTAGGATACGATGATGTTGCAGGATTAAAACCCGTCGTCGAAATCGGATATATAGATCCCGCGGGATTAAAAGACTTTTGGACATATAGTTCTCAAGATGTCGGACTCGCAGGAACTGGGTACGTTTCGGACAGAACCGGTTATTTGACTTATGTTCGGGACGATATTGCATTCGGCACCGACAAGCAATCTCTCTCTCTTTCATTCGCATACAATATTCTCGCGAGAACTACTGATGTGGGTTATGGAAAGGGATGGAATATCAACTATAACAATAAACTAGGATATGACAGTACTCTTGCGCTCTACTATTTGACAGACTACACTGGGAACAAGGTCTATTATCACGCTCAGTCAAGTTGCGATGAACGAATCAATCCCGCCTTACCCGAGGTGGATTATTGTTATTTGGCGGAAGACGGCTCAGGGAATGTGCTTGTAAGAGCATATGCTTACGGATACTTTGGTAACCAGTATATTTTGACTGATGATCAAGTTAAATATAACTTCGGAACAGATTATTATCTTGATAGCATTTTGGATCCCGCTACAAGTCTATCATTGACAATAGCTCGAAATTCATCCGCCCTAGATAAAGTAACGCAGATTACAGATCAATCTGGGAACCAAATCGTCATAACATATTCGGTAGCAGGTGTTTTGGAAAGTGCAACATTGAAAGTGAAGCAGACGAATGGATCATTGAGAGATCTCGAAACAGTATTGTACTTTGACAACGATTCGATATCCGGATTCGCTCCGAACGTCGTGCAATACAGGAAAAACTATCTTTCGAGTGAAACCATGACGACCTATGATGAGGTGAATTATGTTTATGATACCTCATACAGACTGACAGGGGCGTTAATTCCTTCAGAAGAACATATCGTATATTCGTTCTCCGCTACTCATAAAGTGGCGACGATTTCATCGGCTTACGACACGAGCGCTTTTGGACTCGTCACATACACCTATGCACAGAAGATAACAACCATCACAAGGGATTCTGGTAGCGAAGACCCGGATGATTATGTCATTTACAAATTCGATGATTATGGGCACACAGTCAACATCATCGATAGCAATAGCAATACGCAGTTTTTCCACTACATCAACCTTTTCAGTGACATCACGACATATAACGGCATCTATACTCAATCGGATGGCACGCCTAACTACCAAAACAATCATAAGTTAGTCTCGAAATCGAATCCTCAACTCACGAATTACAATCCAATCATAAATTCAGGATTTGAATACAATACATTATCCGATGGCTGCGATTGGGAATTAATGATCGACGCCCAAGGTGGCGCTTCGGTGGAGGCCGAATATCTACGCGATGAAGAAGAAGCCCTTATGGGTGGCTATGCGGGCGAGATCAATGTTGGGGACTCAACCGATGACGTTCATCTTGAACAGACAGTAACGCTGGATATAGGAGCGTATTCGCTGATTGGATTCATTAAAAACGAGACCGATTCTGACGTCTTGGTGTACGCGTCCGTCACTTGGCAATCGATCGAAGAAGAGAGCGACTTCATCGACAATAATGGTGAATGGTCGGATATAGGAATTACGTTCTATGTGACAGCCGAGAACACGCCTGTGACCATATCGCTATTCAATCACGCATATGGGCATGCATATTACGATAATTTCCAAATCGTGGAAGGATTTATTGATACTCGAGCAAATATGTTGGATAATCCATCATTCGAGGTTGGTGATACGAGTGGAAACTTTGCGGGTTGGTACACGAGCTTTGTTCAAGTCGATCGAGTACCGATCAGTTCATTTACTGATGGAATCTATGAAGACATTCTAGGCGATTATGGAGCGATCATAGACGGTAGCGCCACCGAAGCCAGATGGGCGACGGCATTCATGCAACAATATGCGGATACGACATATCTCCACCAACGTGGAGAGATGATCGTTGGCGGTTGGGCTTATTCAAACGGGACTCCGACGACATTATCGTCAGGCGCCTATCTGGACCAAAACTATCGGTACTTTCGCATCCGTGTCGATTTCATGTCGAATGTCGGACAATACGGCCCGGAAACAACTGGTGATTTGCTAGTTGGACGATCCTATGTGAATTTTGATCCATCCGTCATTGGATGGCAGTATACATATGCGACCATTCCTGTTCCAGAGGGGTACTTCAGATTTGTGAATCTGTTCATCGAGTATCAAGGCGAAGGGCAGGTTAATTTTGACGGTGCACAAATTTTCCTCGAAAGCGACTCAACAAACTACGAGTATAATAGCCAAGGTCAAATTGAACGAATCATAACCTCAACGGGCGATGTCACCGAATACTCTTACGATGATACGCTGCATTTCCGAAAAAATCCAGAGCAAATTACGATGCCTGACGGAACGATCGTGGAAGTATCCTCAGATAATGACAATGTTGTAGATCAAGTCGGATATAACAACGTCAGTTCTACTCCAACGTACAACAGCTACGGACAAGTATCTTCAATGCGGGTGGGCGATGAGGACGATTATTTTACGACGTCAACTGCATTCGTTCATCTATCTCAATATGTTGGATCGACAACAGATGAATTCGGAAAGACGACAGAGTATACCAATGATTACCTAACCGGATTACTCACAGCTATCGAAAATGCAAAAGGACAGGACACTCATTACATTTATAATAATGACGGTACGTTAAGCGAAGTGCGTTCAGTTGGCGAGTACACCGATCCAGAATCATCAACTGATGCAAAGGTTGAGTATATTTACGATACATCAGATCGTTTGTCTTACATCATCCTTGACACCAACTTCTCATATCACATCACTTACGATTCACAAGGGCGAATGGAAACGGTATATGTCAATACTCAGCCGTTGATGACATATACTTACGAAATGGATGGCACATATTATTCAGGATTGATGTCAACGCAAACATACGGCAATGGCGATATCATCAAACTTATCTACAACGACCTAAATCAAATATCGCAAATTCAATTTGCCAACTCGACATCACCAACCAACTTTGTGACGCGGTTTGGGTATGAGTATGATCAGTTTGGTCGGATTGCGGTTTATTCGGTCTATCGAAACGGTGTGATTGCCGGCAGCGAGTATTATACGTATAATTCATCCAATCAACTTGTTCATGTGACCGACGAATCTGGAAATGATACAGACTACATTTATGATGATCAAGGGAATCTTACGTCCCTTCATTTTGACATCAACGATACCGAAAGCACAACGAATTATCGCTACAACGAATGTTTCCTATATGATGAAGAGGATGTCTGCACCCAGATTTCGTCTCTGTATGATAATACGGAGTATGACACGATATCCGGAAATGATATTTTGAAAAATTATCATTACGAGGTAGAGGGATTATATCGACTAAGTTACATCTCACTCTTGATTGATAGCGTTGAGATTCAGCAGAAGTTCACATTCGTCGGAAACACGACGAGAGTATCAAAGATCGAATATGACATTATCGACATCACGGGTACCGAATATACATACTCCTATTTGTATGACGAGCTTGGGAACATCATTCAAGTTTCGTATAGCGAAGGAACGACGCTGAAAACGACGAATTATTACCAGTATGACGAGCTTAATCAACTGGTGATAGAAGATTATTATGTTGTGGGAACCGGAACATACTCGACCGTTTACAGTTACGACAGCAGAGGGAATAGAACATCGGTTTATCAGTATTATACAGCTTCGAACCTTGCGTATCGTACAACCGCACCAAGCGTTCCCGGGTCTTCCTTGGTGAACAACGGCTCCCGATCAGTAATCCCTTACTACAACAGCATTTATCCGTATACCACCGTCAAGTCCGCGGAAATCGGTGGTGACTATCCGACATTGACGTTCCGATATAAGGACGACTCGACCGGCGTCTATTATACGGCAGAGACCGATATACAATCGACGAACTTCGACACGCTGAGGAAAGGATTCTATACAGCAACGTATACGGCGGAATCGCCGACATACGGCATCGATGTAAGCTTCAACGTTCGATTCAACGTCGGCCATCTTGCAACGAGCACGATCGCCGCATCGGCATCTACGACCTATCAATATTCGACCGGATGGTTGGATCAACTCGCAAGTTATGTTACAATGGTTGGTGGGAATTCCGTTTCCCATGTATTGACTTATGACGGGCAAGGAAATCCGACGCAGATCACCAATTTCAAGTTCAACAGCACGACATACAATTATGCATCCTTGGTGTGGGATGGCAGGCAACTCGCCTCTATTGTGATGATCGGATCGTATGGCCCATTATACAAAGTCGATTTCGAGTACAATGATCAAGGCTATCGAACGGCGAAAATCAAATCGTCCTGGGTGAACTACGCTTGGTCGCAAACGGAACGGATCGACTACGAATTAATCGATGACAAGGTCGTCTATGAAACCAATGGAACCTATGGGTTGCTCTTCACATACGATTACGATGGGAAGATCATCAGTTTCAACGGCGATTTGAACGTCAACGACTCCACTCCGGGGCAAGAATACTTCTATCTTCGCAATCAGCAGGGCGACATCACGACCATCGTCGACGAATCCTTCGCGGCGATCGTGAAATACCGTTATGACGCCTATGGCAATACGACTGTTGTTTCAGACACATCAGGAGGCATAGTATCCTTCTACAATCCTTATACGTATCGAGGATATCGTTATGACTCCGATATCGGGATGTATTACCTTAACAGCCGCTACTACAATCCTCAGATTGGCAGATTCCTCAATGGGGACGGCTTGCTTGGAGAAACAGGGAACATTCTTTCTACCAACATGTACACCTACTGTGCTAACAATCCAGTAATGTATATAGACATAACAGGTTATATACCAAGTTGGTTGAAACTTGCACTTGTTGCTGTGGCTGTTGTTGCAGTTGTAGCTGTGGCCATTGCTGCCGTTGGGATTGGAGTTGTAGCCGCAGCAACAGTTATATACGCTGTTGCTTCAAATATATCCGAAATAGTTCAAACTGAAAATTTCATTGATGACAATAATGATATAGGCGCAATGACGAGTGAAGAATACTCTTCAGTTATTGCTGACGGAAATACTATTGGGTTGAGTGAGGCTGAAAAACTTGCATATATAAGGTATCTGCGTGAATATGGAGATAACGCAGGTTCATTATGCGAGAACTGGACCGAAGGACAAATGCTTAGGGAATTTAACTACCATGATCAAGCATATTATTTCTTTCATGATTGGTTAGGAATTTCGGATAATGAGTTTCCTTCATCAAATACTAAGTACGTAGATTTTGAAAATCCCCAAACAGCACGTACCTTTATATTTAGGTTCTTTGGAAATATGATACCTTAGTGGGGGAGGTGAAGTAAATGAAAAGGATAGTCAGCATTCTGATACTTATACTAGTCAGTATATCTTGTGCGGGATGTTTTGATAGTCAGTATAGAGACTCAAGCTGTTGGGATATCACTGATACGGATTTTATGGATGGATACTATAACTACTATCTAGATAATATTAGTTCGTTAGTGAGCGATTATGGCTTTGATTTTACTCGAATGGTCATTGTTGATGATGTTAACAGATTTAGCATATCATATTACAATGATGATGAATTAGTCATATTTCATTTTCTAAATGACACTGGTGGATTCGGAGCTTTTCGATCGGAATTCTTCTACTTTAATTTCGATAAAAACAACCTACTCGATTTTTCAAAGTATCAAGCTATTTTGTCTTTTATTACCGAGGTTAATGAACTAGTTGCATTTGATTTTCAAGGAAGTTCAGACACGTACCAAGAATTGTTTGACAACAATATAGATGATGAACCGAACACATATTACTATCATTCAGATTCGGTCGTGGGAAATGTAGGATATTGGGTAATGTGGGGGGACAATTATTCGGATACTGAGACGAGATGGTACATTGCATTTAAATTTAGAAGCTTGTTAAAAACAATCGCTAACTGAGCTGGGTTGATTTTGAAAAAACAATCTTTACTTCCATATTATTAGCTGTATTTATAAACATATTCGGTCAAAATATGTTACATCAGCACAACGGGTCTGGAGTGTAGAAACATATTTCGCCCAAAAATATGTTACTGCACTATATTTTACGGCATATTTTCGAGCAATCAGGGTAAAACCACTCAACATGGTTGTCACAACATTTACGTGAAAATATGTTTACGCCTATATTTAAACGTTGTCTGACAGAACATATTTTGGCCGAAAATATGTTACTTCCCTATATTTTCCGGCATATTTTCGAGCAATCAGGGTAACACCACGCACCTCGTCTGTCAGGACATCCCCTGCCATTGACTGGGTCGAAAAAATCCTTCCGCGACGGCATCGCCGCATGGAAGGATTTTCTTTCGCTTCAGATGAAGAGGTTGTGGTTCGCCTCGGTCGTGTCGCCGAGATAGGTCGCGACGCCGGCGATCTCGATGCCGTCGATCAGCTCTTCCTTCTTGATGCCCATGATGTCCATCGACATCGCGCAGGCGATGATCTTCACGCCCATCGCCCGCGCGTTCGCCATCAGCGACTGGAGCGATTCGACGTTCTTCTTCTTCATGATGCCCTTGATCATCATCGGACCCATGCCGGCCATGTTCATGTTGGAGATCGAAAGCCTGTCGACGCCGCGCGGCATCATGAACCCGAACATCCGCTCGATGAAGGTCTTCTTCACCTTGACGCGCTTCGGCTTGCGGAGGATGTTGAGACCCCAGAAGGTGAAGAAGAGCGAGACCTTCTTGCCCATCGAGGCGGCGCCGGAAGCGATGATGAAGGCGGCGATCGCCTTGTCGAGGTCCTGCGAGAAGACCACGATCGTGGTCCCGTTCTTCGATTCGGAGACGGCGACGTCCTTGTTTTTGGCGATGTCGGCGGCGCCCTTCTGGAGCTTGGCGGTGACGACCTTGCCTTCGGCGCCGGCGGAGATGAGGGTGTTGCCGGTCTTCGCGGCCCACGCCCCGATGTCCTTGAGGAAGCCGGGATCGGTGGCCGTGATCTCGAGGACCTGGCCTTCCTTCATGTCCTTCATCGCCTTGTAGAGCTGGACGATCGGGCCGGGGCACTGGAGCCCGCAGGCGTCGACCTTGAGGATGACGTCGGCTTCCTTCATGGTCGCTTGGACCTCCTTCACGAGTTCGGGCTTCATCGCGCCCGAGTCTTCGATCTCGGCCTTGACGGCCGGTTCGCAGGTGCCGTAGAGGCACTGCCAGGTCTTGTATCCGCCGTCCAGGTTCTTGACCGCGAAGCCGTTCTGGGCGAGAATGCGGAGGGCGGAGTGGGAACGGATCCCGGAAAGGCAGTAGACGTGGATCGTCCGGTCCTTCGGCAGTTCGCCGATCCGTTCGCGGATCGATCCGAGCGGGATGTTCACCGCGCCGGGGATCGCGCCGAGTTCGAACTCGACCGGTTCGCGGACGTCGAGGAAGAACGCGCCGGCTTCCGAAAGCGCCGGGACCTCGTGCCACTGGTAGGTGGCGTCGAGGCCGGACAGGACGTTCTCGCCGTAGTAGCCGAGCATGTTCACCGGATCCTTCGCCGACGAGTACGGCGGGGCGTAGGCGAGGTCGAGGTCCGCGAGGTCGGAGACCTTCAGCTTCGCGTAGATCGCCGTCGCGATCACGTCGATGCGCTTGCATCCGCCTTCGCCGCCGACGGCCTGGGCGCCGTAGATCGCGCCGGTCTCGGGATGGAAGAGGAGCTTCATCGAAATCGTCTCGGCGCCGGGATAGTAGCCGGCGTGCGAACCCGGATGGGTATGGAGCGCCCGATAGGGGAGGTTTTGCGCCTTCAGCGCTTTTTCGTTCAGGCCGGTGGAGGCGACGGTGAGGTCGAAGACCTTCGCGACCGCGGTTCCGAGGGCGCCTTCGTAGCGGTCCTCGATCCCGCAGATGTCGTCGGCGACGATCCGCGCCTGCTTGTTGGCGGGGCCGGCGAGGGCGATCATCGTCCTTCCGCCGCCGACATAGTCGGTGATCTCGGCGGCGTCGCCGACGGCGTAGACGTCGGGATCGGAGGTCTTCATGCGGGCGTCGGTGACGATGCCCCCGCGGGCGCCGAGCGCGAGTCCGGCCGCCTTGGCGAGCTGGTTCTCGGGACGGACGCCGACGGCGAAGATGACGAGGTCGGTCTCGACGACGCGTCCGCTCGCAAGCACGACGCGTCCGCCTTCGGCTTCGAAGGCCTTGACACCGTCCTTGAGGATCAGGGTGACGCCCTGGTCGGCGATGTGCTGGTGGACGATCGCCGCCATCTCGTAGTCGACGGGCGCCATCACCTGGTCGGCCATCTCGACGATCGTGACGTCGATGCCGAGGCGGTGCAGGTTCTCGGCCATCTCGAGGCCGATGAAGCCGCCGCCGATGACGGCCGCGCGGCGCGGTTTCTTCGTCTCGACGAACGCATGGATCGCGTCGGTGTCCGGGATCGTGCGGAGCGTGAAGAGGTTCTTCGCGTCGCGGATCCCCGGGATCGGCGGGAAGACCGGCGCCGCGCCGGTCGAGAGCACGAGCTTGTCGTAGGTCTCGACGTAGGTCGAGCCGTCCGCCTTCCGGATCGTGACCGCATGGTTCGCGCGGTCGATCGATGCGACCTCCTCGAGGGTGCGGATGTCGAGGGAGAACTTGGCGGTCATCTCCTCGACCGACTGGACGATGAGGCTCTCGCGGTTGCGGATGACGCCGCCGATGTAGTAGGGCAGACCGCAGTTGGCGAACGAAATGTATTCGCCGCGCTCGATCACGACGATCGAAGCGGTTTCGTCGACACGGCGAAGGCGCGCGGCGACGGTCGCGCCGCCCGCGACGCCGCCGACGACGAGGATTTTTCTTGGCATGATGGTACCTCCGATGAAAGTCTACATCAAAACTATACTACAAAATCCGTGCGTGTCAAGAAAGACGCGCATTCTGCGTGCGCGTCCAAAGAAAAGACGCGTCCGCGGGGGACGCGTCGGCGGGCGGACGTCAATCCTCGTCCGGTCGGCGGGTTTCTCGTTCCTGCTTGCCGGCGCGGTTGGTCTTGATCCGCTGCCAGGCGAAGAACTTGAGGGCGCCGAGTCCGAGGACGACGACGCCGATCAGGACGTAATGCCACCACAGCATGGCTTCATTCCTCCTTCACTTGAGACCTGACTTGCGGATGAAGGCGTCCATCGCCCACATCCCGAGCGCGATCGGATAGACGGCGCCGATCGCCATGTACCACCAGAAGGAGAGGTCGGCCGCGTTCGAACTCGAGAGCGCGACGTTGAGCAGAGCCTTGACCGGCCAGAAGTTCGGCGCGAGCCCGAGGAAGTATTGCTTCCATCCCTGGAGCGAGTCGAGGAGCGCGAGGATCGGGATCATCACCACGATCGCCCCGGTCTTGACGAACGCGAAGCCTTCGATCTTGTTCTTCGCGACGCCGGCGAAGACGGCGCCGACGGCGGGGACGATCAGGCTTGCGACGACGGAGAAGACGACGAGTTCCCCATAGGAGAGGGAGTCGAAGAGGCCGACGGCGATTCCGCCGTACTCGACGGTATAGGCCTCGGCGAAGAGGAGTTTCATCCCGGCGGTCATCACCAGGTTCCCGAAGATCGCGAAGACGAAGGCGTACGCCGTCTTGAACCAGGCGTATCCGGCGACGGTCACCGGCGTGACGGCGATCGACCAGAGCGTCTTCTCGTCCTTGTTCTCGATCAGGGAGAAGCCGAGGAGCGCTCCCATCATGTAGCCCCCGAGCGCGATCGCGACGACGAAACCGATCAGAAGCGTGATCGTGCGGGCGTTCGAGGCGGCGCCGCTTCGATCGAGGATCGCGGGGAGGAGCCATCCCATGATGAAGAGCATGAGGAATGGGTAGAAGAGCATGAAGGCGTTCATCGGGTCGTGCAGGATCGTCTTCAGTTCGTACTTGAGCAGTTTCGCGTAGCGTGCCACGATATCACCCCTCGATCGCTTTGGCGCGGAAGCGGCGGTAGACGATGAACGGATAGACGGTGCCGCCGAGGACGAAGAGCCAGACGGCGGAAACGACGAGTTCGGCGGTCTCGGCCGTCTCGAAGAGGCTGCCGATCAGGACTTCGGTCGCGTACATCGGCGAAAGCATCCCGAGATAGCGCCAGCCGCCCTCGAGGAGTCCGAGCGGGACCAGGAACATCGGCACCACGAACAGGATCACGAGTCCCATGTAGCGGAGGAGGAAGCTCATGAAGTCCTTCGAGGCGAGCGCCAGGACGAAGCCGAGCGCGGTGTGCGCGAAGACGGCGAGGATCGTGTAGAAGAGGATTCCGAGGACGTTCACGGTCATCCCGTGGACGATCCAGCCCGCGAGCATGATCACGACCGAGGAGAGGATCCCCGTGAGGATCGCGGCGAATACCTTCGCCGCGAGCACCTCGGTCACCGTCACGGGCGCGACAAGAAGCGTCTTCAGGGTCCCCTCCTGGCGTTCGAAGTAGTAGGACGCCCCGAGCAGGACGATCGACATCATGCCGGTGTCCATCGTCACGAGGTAGGGGAAGAGCATCTCCGCCTCCGCCTTCGCGGAAAGCGCGAGGATCAGCACCCAGATGGCCGAGACGATCAGGCCGAAGAGGACGATCCGGTATTTCACCAGTCGGAGGAACTCGCCCTTCAGGAGGCGGAAGAAGTTATTCATAGCGGGCCTCGCCCGTCACCCTGATGAAGATGTCCTCCATCGTCGTCTCGCCCGAGTGGATCGTGACGACGCGCCCCGCGCGGATCGTTTCGAGGAAACCCTCGTCGGTTCCGAGGCTCTCGAGCGGGAAGGTGCGGCGGATCGTCGCGGAATCCGCGAGGGTCTCGACGACGACCTCCTTCTTGCCGTAGCGGAGCTTGAGCGCGCGCGGCGAGGAGACCTCGGAGATCGCGCCCTTCGTCATGAAGGCGACCTCGTCGCAGAGCTGCTCGACGTCGCCCATCAGGTGGGTCGTGATGAAGATCGTCTTGCCGGCGGCCTTCATCTCGAGGATCATGTCCTTCAGGATCTTCGCGTTCGCCGGATCGAGGCCGTTCGTCGGCTCGTCGAGGAAGAGGAAGTCCGGATCGTTCAGAAGCGCCCGCACGAAGTTGAGGCGCACCTTCATCCCCTTCGAATACTCCCCGACCGGCTTGTCGGCGTCGTTCTTGAGGCCGACGCGGGTGAGCAGGGCCATGTAGTCGACCTTCGTCTTGTACAGGCCGGAGAAGTACGCGAGGTTCTCGCGCGCCGTCAGGCGGTTGAAGTGCACCGGCATCTCGAAGCCGACGCCGACGCGCTCGTAGAACTCCTTCCCGAAACTCCGCAGGTCCCTGCCGAAGTAGGAGACTTCGCCCCGGTAGTCCCAGAGCAGCTTCGCGAGGATCTTCTGGGTGGTCGACTTGCCCGCGCCCGAAGGTCCGAGCAGGCCGAAGATCGTGCCGGCCTTCACCGCAAACGACACGCCCTTGATGGTGGTCTCCTTCGCGGTGGGGTACTTGAACGTCAAATCCCTGATCTCAAACGCCATCTTGTCCATCATGCTTCTCCATTCCCCGTACGACGGTTTTCATGAACGCGACGCTCTGGTCGCGGATCGATTCCATGTATTGCAGGTCCATTCCCGGGCGGACATAGGCCGCCTGCAGCCCGGCGGCGGCGGTCTCGAGGGTGCGGTAGACGTCTTCGCGCGACAGTTCGGGCAGGAAGCGGTTCCAGTCGAGGTCGCCGAAGAACCGGCGGACACTCGTCTTCCCGAGATCCGCGTAACGCGAAGCGATCTCCTCCGCCGCTTCCGGCGGCGGATCGGAAAAGGCGTCGAGGAGCACCCGCGTCGCTTCCGGATGGTTCGCGGCATAGCGCGCCTTCCAGGAGAGGATGTCGACGATCCGTTCGAACACGGGCGCCTTCGGACCGGCGTCGAAGCGGTCGAGTTCCTCGAGCATCCGGTCGAGCTCCGCGTGGAACACGGCGGCGTACAGCTTCGCCTTCGATCCGAAATGGCTGAAGATCGATCCCTTCGCAACCCCGGCGGCGGCCGCGATCGCGTTCGTCGAGGCGCCCGAATAGCCGTGGCGCGCGAATTCGGCGAGCGCCGAACGCAGGATGCGATTTCCCGTCTCGTCCCTTCCCATCGCGATTCCTCCCGAAATGACCACATGGTCAATTCCATCATACGCCCGGATCGGACGTTCGTCAAGGGCGAAATGCGATTTTCGTTGTAAATCCGCCGAAACGTGAGATACTATATATAAATATATAGATTACTGAGGAGGCTTCCGATGGACACAAACGTCCTGATCCCCCATTTCCTCGACCACCGCAAGCGCGACGCCGTCCTGATCATGCCGGGCGGCGGATACTGGTTCACGTCCGCGCGCGAATCGCTCCCGATCGCGCGCCGTTTCCAGGTTCTCGGCTTCCATGCGGCCGTCTTCGAGTATCGCCACGTCCGTCTCTATCATCCGGACGTGATCGACGAGGCGATCGCCGTCGCGGAGAGTCTGTCCGCCGATCCGCGGATCGACCGGCTCTTCGTGATCGGCTTCTCCGCCGGCGGCCATCTCGCCCTCCATCTCGCCGAACGCCGCCCGAAGCTGTTTTCGGGCGTCATCCTCGCCTATCCCGTCGTCACGAGCGACCCCCGCTGGGAACACCACGGCTCGATCGACAACCTTCTCGGCGACGACAGGTCGCCCGCCCGGCTCCGCGCGGTCTCGCTCGAGAGACACGTCCCGAAGGCGATGCCCCCGCTCTTCGTCTGGCACACGATGGACGACGGCGGCGTCCCCGTCGAGAACAGCCTCCGGCTGATCGCCGCCTGCCGGAGGAAAGGCGTGTCCGTCGAGGCCCACCTCTTCCCGCACGGCGTCCACGGGCTTGCGCTCGCCGACGACACGACTCCGTGGGACGAAGGCGACCAGCGCGCCTATGCGCGGGAAAACACCCACGTCGCCACCTGGTTCCCGCTCCTCGAGGCGTGGCTCAAAACCCTTTGACCGCCCCATGAAACAGGCCGTTCCGGATCGCCCGGAACGGCCTGTTTTATATCATGGGGTCAGCGCGCGAGCCAGCCGCCGTCCACCGCGAGGGTGAATCCGTGGATGTAGGATGCGGCCTCGCTGCAGAGGAAGACGCAGGCGCCGGCGACGTCGCGGGGCGTGCCCCAGCGGCCCGCCGGGATCCGTTCGAGGATCTGGCCGGCGCGCTTCTCGTCGTCGCGCAGGGCGGCGGTGTTGTTCGTCGCCATGTAGCCGGGGGCGATCGCGTTCACGTTGATGCCGTATTGCGCCCATTCGTTCGCCATCGTCATCGTGATCCCCTTGACGCCCGACTTCGAGGCCGTGTACGATGGGACGCGGATTCCGCCCTGGTACGAGAGCATCGAGGCGACCGAGACGATCTTCCCACCGGTCCCCTGCTTGATAAACCGGTTCGCGGCGGCCTGGGCGAGGAAGAAGACGGTCTTGACGTTGATGTTCATCACGTCGTCCCAGTTCTTCTCGGAGAACTGGAGAGAATCCTCGCGGCGGATGATGCCGGCGTTGTTCACGAGGATGTCGATGCGGCCGAAGGCGGCGACGGCCTCGTCGACGATCCTGACGAGCCCGTCGGGATGGATCGAGACGAGGTCGGCGACGATGCCGTGGAACTTCCGCCCCAGGGCTTCGATCCTTTCCTTCGTATCCGGCATCGCCACGTAGTCGACGCCGACGACGTCGCAGCCGGCTTCGGCGAGGCCGAGTGCCATGCCCTGGCCGAGTCCGGTCGAGGCGCCGGTGACGATCGCGACCTTCCCATCGAGTTGATACTGCTTCAGGATGCTCATGGTCTGTTCTCCTTTTCCGATTCTATCGGAGGTCGTCCATGGACGCGAAGTCCATGTCGTCGAAGGTGACGTTCTCGCCGCACATCCCCCAGATGAACGCGTAGGGGGCGGTGCCGACGCCGGTATGGATCGACCAGGACGGCGAAATGACCGCCTGTTCGTTCGCGACCACGAGATGGCGCGTCTCGGAAGGCTCGCCCATCATGTGGAAGACGCGCTGGTCCTTCGCGAGGCCGAAGTAGAAGTACACCTCCATGCGGCGCTCGTGGGTGTGGCAGGGCATCGTGTTCCAGACCGAGCCGGGGGCGAGCCGGGTCAACCCCATCACGAGCTGGCAGCTCTGGCAGACGGCCGGATGGACGTACTGGAAGATCGTCCGCTCGTTCACCGTGGCGGGCGCTCCGGCCTTCCGCGGATTGGCCTTCGCCTGCGGGATGTGGACCGTCGGATAGGACTTGTGCGCGGGGGCGCTGTTCAGGTAGAACTTCGCGGGGTCCGCGGGGTCGACGGAACGGAAGACGACGTCCTTCGTGCCGGCGCCGACGTACAGGCCGTCCTGATGCGAAAGGCCGTAGGCGACGCCGTCGCAGACGACCTCGCCGGGACCGCCGACGTTGATCAGGCCGAGTTCGCGCCGCTCGAGGAAGAAGGCGGTGCCGAGGTCCTTCGAGACGGGAAGCGCGAGCGCGCCTTCAAGCGGCATCGCGCCGCCGGCGACGATCCGGTCGTGGTGCGAATAGGCGAGGGCGAGCTCGCCCGGGACGAAGACGCGCTCGATCAGGTAGCGCGCCCGCAGGGTCGCGGTGTCGTAATGTCTGGAATCTTCGGGATGGTTGTTGTAGCGGACGTCGAACGTCATGTCAGTTCACCTCGTGAAGAAGTCGTGAAATCAGGTCGAAGCTGGGTTGGAGGTCGTCGCCGACGACGCCCTCGAAGACGAGGCGGGCGTCGGGACAGGCGGCGCGGATGCGGCGCATGATGGACGGAAAATCCATGAGGCCCTTTCCGAGGCCGACCTGGCTGAGGACGCCGTCCGCGAAGACGTAGTCCTTCAGATGGAAGACGACGATGTCGGCGGAAAGCGCGCCGAGGCAGCGGTCGAAGATCGCGTCGCGATCCTCGTGGTTGGCCGGATTGAGAAAGTTGAAGAGGTCGACGATTGCCTTCAGATTCGGGCTCTGGACGGCGTCGAGGAGTTCTCTGACCTTCTCCGGGGAATAGGCGACGTGGGCCCAGGCGCCCTCGATCGCGACGGTCGCGCCGGCGGAACCGGCGTAGTCCGCAAGACCGCGGACGACGTCGACGACGCGGGAAAACGTCTCGGGGGCGTGGTTCCGCGGAACGTATCCCCACGGGGATCCCATCAGCGATCCGGTCTCGGTACCGACGTAGAGGGCGCCGAGGGGGCCGCTCGCGTCGAGCATCCGCCGGAACCGAACGATGCCTTCCCTGACGATGTCGGGATCGGGATGGACGGGATTGAAGTAGCCGCCGAGCATCGTCACCTCGAGGCCGTCCAGGGCGCGCGCGACGGCCTCGGCGTGACTCGTCGAGAACGGTTCGGAAAGCGCCTTCTCGGGCACGAGCTGGACGCCCGTAAAGCCGATCGCCTTCGCCCGCGACGCGAGTTCCGCCGCCGACAGGCGGCCGAGGTCGTGGGCGCGGACGCAGATCCTATTCACGGAAGTCGCCGAGGTAGCCGAGTTTGCGGGAGATGCGCTCGGCGATGACGACGAGTTCCTCGGCGGACGCGTCGCGGTCGCCGTTCTCGTAGGCGAGCGAGGAGGCCGAGATCACGCCGCAGACGCGGTTCTCGAAGTTCCAGACCGGGACGGCGATGGTGCAGACGTGCCCGCCTTCCTCGTTGTCGCAATGGACGAAACGGGCCTGCAGGTATTCGTCGAACTTCGGGAGCGACGGGTCGGCGACCTTCTTGTCGAAGACGGCGAAGCAGCGGCCGACCGGATGGGTGGTGAAGTCGCGCGAAACGCTGCCGATCTCCTCGGCGAGGTTGATCGGCGAGGTCGAAGGCTGATGCTTGAAGACGTAGACGAACTTGTCGTTGATCCGCTTGGCGATGCAGACGGTGCGGCCGCGACGCGCGGCGTATTCCTTGAGTTCGTACTGCGCGGCCTCGATCAGATTGGAGTTTTTCGTGTAGACCGAGCCGATCGCGAACATCTTCGAACCGATCACGTAGTTCTTCAGGCGCGGATCCTTGTAGTAGATGGCGTCGGCGCGGTAGAGCGTCTGGAGGAAATCGTAGACGGTCGCCTTGGGCAGATCGAGGGCGCGGTAGATCTGGCCGAGGGTGAGTCCCTCGTCGTGCTTGGCGATCAGTTCGAGGATCGTGAGGATGCGGTTGACGGAGCGGTTGTCCTTCATCGCTGTACCCGTCCGGAGGCATCGCCGCCGGCGAGCGCCTCGACTTCCTTCGCGTCGACGAGGTTGAAGTCGCCCGGAATCGTGTGCTTGAGCGCGCTTGCGGCGACCGCGAACTCGAGCGCCGCCTGCGGCGTCTTCGTGAGCAGGCCGTGGATCAGTCCGGCGCTGAAGGCGTCGCCGCCGCCGACACGGTCGACGATCGGTTCGATGTCGTACCTTGTCGAGACGAAGAACGAATCGCCCTGAAGCATCGCCGCGCTCCAGCCGTTGTGGCTCGCCGAGAAGGACTCTCGGAGCGTCGAGGCGACGGTCCTGAAGCCGAAGGCCGCGCGCATCTCGCCGAAGATGCGGCGGTAGTCCTCGGCGTCGAGGTGCGCCTTGGTCACGTCGGTTCCCTTCGGCTTGAAGCCGAGCGTGAGTTCGGCGTCCTCCTCGTTTCCGACGACGACGTCGACGTAGGACATGAGGTCCTTCATGACCGCCTGCGCCTGCGTCGGAGTCCACAGCTTCTTGCGGTAGTTCAGGTCGCACGAGACGGTGACGCCGAGGCGCTTCGCGGCCTGGCAGGCGGCCTTGGTGAGGTCCGCCGCCTTCTTCCCGAGGGCGGGGGTGATCCCCGACCAGTGGAACCAGTCGGCGCCCGCGAAGATCTCGTCCCAGTCGAATTCGGACGGATCGGCGAGCGCGATCGCGCTTCCCGCGCGGTCGTACAGGACCTTCGAGGGGCGCATCGAGGCGCCGGTCTCGAGGAAATAGATGCCGATGCGGTCGCCGCCGCGGACGATCCGGGACGTGTCGACGCCGTAGCGCGCCAGCGCGTCCAAGGCCGCCTGGCCGATCTCGTGCTGCGGCAGTTTCGTGACGTAGACGGCGTGGTGTCCGAACCGCGACAGGCTCACGGCGACGTTCGCCTCGCCGCCGCCGTAGTGGACGTCGAAACGGTCCGCCTGGACGAAGCGGGACGTCTGCGGCGTCGACAGGCGGAGCATGATCTCTCCCAATGTGACGATCTTGGCCATGGTCATTCCTCCCGGAGCGGTATCTTGAAGACCGCCTTCTGGACGGCGGTCGGCGTTGCCAACGACAGTTTGGGCATGTGCAGGTCCGCGGGGAACACGAGCGCGAAGGTTCCCGCGGGCAGGCCGACGCGGACGACGTCGGCGGCGCGGTACTTCTCGACGTCCTTCTCGGCGTCGTAGGGGACCGCCATCACGAATCCCGCTCCGGCGATCGGGAGCCAGCCGATGGCTTCCTCGCCCGAGAGCACGAGCTGGAGGTCGGCGTGGCGGCGGTGGCCTTCGAGGGTGCATTCGGCGAAAGGTCGCGTCAGGTAGTCCTCGCGGATCAGGACGATTCCGTCGGGAAGCGGATGGCGTCCGGGGGGCAGGGCGGACAGATCGGAGATTTCGACGAACGCCGCGATCGCGGCGAGCGCCGGCAGAAGCGGCGCATAGGCGCCGATCCGACCGACATGGTCGACGGTCACGGTCTGCCTCCGCGGGCGTCCCTCACGGCCGTGACGAATTCGCGCGCGAGACGTTCGACGCCCGCGTAGTCGCCCGTCTTCGCCGGACCGGTGAGTTCGGAACCGACGCCGACGGCGAAGACGCCGGCCTTGATCCATTCGCCGACGTTCTCGAGCGAGACGCCGCCGGTGGGCATGATCTCGACATGGGGGAAGGGCCCCTTGACGGCCTTCACGTAGGAAGGTCCGAAGGCGGATCCGGGAAAGAGCTTGAGGTGGGTGCAGCCGGCCGCGATTGCGGCGGCCATCTCCGTCGGCGTGAGCGTGCCGGGGAGGTAGGGGACGTCCGCTGCCGCGGCCCTGAGGGCCACTTCGGGCGCGAAGTTCGGTCCGACGAGGAAGCGGGCGCCGGCGGCGATCGCCGCATCGGCGGCGGTCGCGTCGAGCACGGTGCCGGCGCCGATCAGAAGCGGCGCGGCGGAAAAGCGGGCGGAGAGCGCGGCGATGACCGCGGGCGCGCCGGGGACGGTGAAGGTGATCTCGATGGCGGCGATGCCGCCTTGGACGCAGGCTTCGGCGATCCGGACGGCCTGGTCCTCCGACTGGGCGCGGACGACGGCGACGACGCCGCCGGACACGATCTTTTCTAGGATGGCTTGCTTGGACATGACGTTCCTCCTGGGAAACCGTCCGCATGAGCGGACGGAACGGGGCTTGACCCCATCATAGACGGTGAAGCGGATTTTGTCAACGGGTCGGGACGCCGGAAGCGTCGGCGACGTCGATCAGGGTCGTTGCGGGACCCTCGGCGCCCGCGAGGACGACGTCATCGAATACGACGCGGTCGACGTACCGGAAGAACCAGCCGGCCTTCCGCATCGGTTCGAGGTGCGACATCATCGCCGGCAGTCCGGGTTCGGGGTTTTCGGCGTACGTGACAGGCATCCGACGCTCCTCGTCGCACGCGTGAACGTACAGTTTGCGGGCATCGTCCCAGAGCAGTCGACGGACCGTCTTGACCTGACGGACGACGTCGTCGAGCACGTCCTGCTCGTCGTGTCGCAACGCATACATGGTGCGGAACGGCTGTCCCATGTAGAGCCCGTCGAGCCAGATCTGGTCGGGATAGCACCGCTTGTGCCAGAAATTGCCCGACCGCGTCCGGGGATGGCGTTCGAGCTGATCGCGCAAGGCGTCGGCCGCACGGCCGTACCGGGAATCGCCGGTGAGGTCGGCCATGTCGAAGAGGACGTTTCCGGCAAGGATGTTGTCGATGTTGAACTCCGTGGGGCCGTAGTGGCGGATCGTGCCGTCGGGGGCGATGTGGCCCTCGAGGTAGCCGCGGAGGAAGGCGAGGCATTCGGCGTCGCCCGTCATCCTGCGGTATCCGTTCGCGACGATCAGAAGCAGACCGTCCTCATAGGTCATCCCGCGGTCGGCGTGATAAGGGTTGAATGCGTGCAGGCGCTGCTTCAGGTAACTTTCGAGTTCGGACATGGATGGGTCCTTTCTCCCAGATTTCATGGAGGGGGTGTTCATTCTAATTCTATACCATCCGGCCGGCGTACACAACCGGCAATCGCAACGGACGTCATCCGCATGCCGACGGTTGTCGCCGGGGGTGCGATTTGGTATAATGGTTCAGGAGCGCGGTAAGACCGCACCGGAGGAGAAGGACGAGATGAGGGACGCATTCGGATCCGTTCAGATTTGCGAGATGTTCAACGCCGGACGGCATCGGGACCTGCTCGGGCATCCGGATCCGGCCGTGGTTCTGTCGGCGTGCGTCGGGCTCGGCCGCATCGGGGAGGCCTCCGTGATCGCGGACCGCGAGCGGACCGTCCTCTCATCGACGGCTTCGGGTACGATCGCGATGGCCAATCTCGATCAGATCCGCGCCCGCCTTTCGGATGCGTTTCAGGGATATGAGGATGGTTTGTCGAAGGCGCGCGAAGCGGGATTCGAACGTCTTCTTCTCTATGGACGGATATGGCGGGAACTGGCGCTCGCCCGTTTTGGAGACCACGGTTCTTCGATGCGTCTTTCCAATCTCTCCCGCGCCGCTTCGGCGCATGGCTGGGATGACCTATCCGCCCTCGCGTCGGCGTTTTTCTGCGCCGCCTGCGCAATCGTCGGAAAACCGATCGGCGAATTCGACGAGGAGATCGACGAAAACCGTCGACCCGCCTTGGCGACGCTCGCGCTGTCCGCATCGATCCTGAGCGGCGAATCCGCGGACGGTCACCGTCTCGAGCGGCTTTTGGCGCTCGTCGACGGCGTCGACGGTGCGCCGGAACTCGTCGCCGGAGCCCTACATCGGACGGCATCCCCCGAGGCCGAAGCGTGGGTCAAAATCCATGTCGACCCGATTCTGTCGGCGATCGCGGCCGAAGACGCGACCATCTTTCCCGATCTGCCCGACGAACCGCGGATGTCGACCATGGACTGTGCCCGCTGCGACGGCCGATGCTGCTACGACGGCGTCTACGTCACGAGTCCGGAGGAAGAGCGGATCCGCGCCTTCATGAAGGAGCACCCTTCCTATTTCACTCATGTTCCGGAGACTTTCCTCGAGGAGGGCGAATGGGGCTTCCTGTTCCATGGAAAACGCACCGTCCGCGTTCCGTATGTTTTCAACAGGTCCGATTTTCCGAAGCATTTCACGCACACCAAGTGCTGTTTCGCGCTCCCCTCGGGCGAATGCTCGCTCCAGAAGGCCGCGACCGAAAACGACTGCCATCCGTGGAAGGTGAAGCCGGAACTCTGCTGGGAGTTCCCGCTGATCGGGCTTTTCAACGACAATGCGATGGAGAAGCCGCACTATTTCGGCGAGCCCGATCCGGGGTACTATGACGAAAACCAGCCCGGATACCTTTCGTTCATGCCGTGCGCCCGCACGAAGGCGGACGGCGCCGGCTGGAAGCGGATGTACCGCACTGAGTTCCTCCATTATTTCAAGATCAAGGGAATCAAGCGCTGAACGCGATCCCATCGAAACGAAACGCAAGCGATTGTTCACGCAAGATCGCGGCGACCGATTGATGGAATGGCAAAATCATGCTATGATAGCAGATGTCGGCGAAACGCCGCCTCAAAGGCGCCGCGCGACAGGTGAACCGTCGATGATGAAAAGACTGCTCCGCGTCCTCATTCCGCTTCTGCTCGCGCTCCAGCTCGTCGGATGCACCGAGAATACCACGGCCTCGACCCGCTCGCGGATTTCGACGATCGACGGCGTCACCTATGAACTGAGCGAGAGCGGACTCTACTACACCGTCATCCAGTGGGACCGTTCGTCGACCGCGGCGGTGATCGTCGATTCGATCGACGAGATCAACGTCACGACGATCGCCGAGTCGGTGTTCATGAACGACGCCGCGCTCGTCTCGGTGACCCTGCCCGCCTTCCTTTCGATCATCGGCGAACAGGCTTTCCAAGGCTGCACGTCGCTGTCGCAGATCGCGTTTCCGGAGGGGCTCGCCACGATCGAGCAGCTCGCCTTCGGACGCTGCACGTCGCTCACGACGGTCGCGTTCCCGAAGATCCTGTCGTCGATCGGGAACTTCGCGTTCGCGCATTGCACCGGACTGACGTCGATCGACCTGACGCTCACCAAGGCCGCCATCGGCGCCAGCGCCTTCGCGGACTGCACCGCGCTGTCGACGATCGCCTTCTCGGCGAACACCCGCTACGTCGGCCAGAACGCCTTCGAGGGAACGCCCTGGTATGCGTCGCTGCCCGACGGCTACAACTACATCGGCGACTATTTCCTCGAATATCGCGGAACGATCGCTCCGGGGGAGACGATCGCCCTGGAGGTGAACACCTCCTACATCGGGTTCGACGCCTTCCGCGACCAGGACCAGCTGACCGCGATCGTCATTCCCGATGCGGTCCTTCGCATCTACGGCTACGCATTCTACGGCTGCGACAACCTCGTGTCCGTGACTTTTCCGGCCGAACTCGTCGAGATCGGCCTCGAGGTCTTCCGCGACTGCGTGTCGCTCGTCGCAGCCGATCTCGCCCCGACGAAACTGAGCAAGCTCGGTACCGGCGCCTTTTCGGGGTGTGCCGCGCTCGAGACGGTCACGCTCTCGTCCTTCCTCGACATCATCTCGAGCTTCACCTTCAACGGCTGCGTCTCGCTCGCGGAGATCTATCTGCCGAAACGCCTCAAGGGAATCCAGGACAGCGCCTTCGAGAACTGCCGCGCGCTCGCCGCGGTCGTCTTCGAGGACGATTCGCTCATGCTCGCGATCGGAACCAAGGCCTTCCGCAACTGCGTCGCGCTGACCGCGGTGATCATGCCCGTCCGGCTCACGGACATCGGGATGTACGCCTTCTCCGGATGTACCGCGCTATCCTCGATCGTGCTGCCGGCTTCGCTCAAGACGATCGGCCACCAGAGTTTCTACCGGTGCATCGCGCTGTCGGCGATCGTGATTCCCGCCAGCGTCACGGTCGTGTCGGAGGATGCGTTCGTCGATTGCGACGCGCTCACGATCTACTGCGTGGCGGCACGTCAGCCGTCGACCTGGGATTCGCTCTGGAATTCCGACAACCGTCCCGTCGTGTGGAACCACCGCACGTCCTGATCCCCCCGGGATGTTCCTTGCCCTAACCATCCCTTCAAAAAAACAAGGAGAACCGCCATGTCCATCGCCAAGATCACCAAACTCGGTCTCGTCGCGGCCGCCTACGTCGGCCTCACGCTCGCCTTCAGCTTCATCTCCTACGGCGACATCCAGTTCCGCATCGCCGAACTGCTCGTGCTGCTCGTCTTCTTCCGGAAGGACTATGCGATTCCGCTCGTGATCGGCTGCGCCATCGCCAATCTGGCGAGCCCGACGATGCTTTTCGACGTCACCTTCGGCACGGTTGGCACGATCCTCGCCGTCACCGGCATCGCCCTCGTCGGTCGCCACCGCCGCTTCTTCGGACGGGACTGGATCGCGCTCGGAGTCGCCTCGCTCTTTCCCGTCTTCGCGAACGGTCTGCTCGTCGGGATTGAGCTCCATCTCGCACTCGGCCTGCCGTTCCTCTACACCGCGATCACCGTCGCCTTTGGCGAACTCGTCGTCGTCACCTTCGCCGGCGTTCCGGTCTTCGCCGCCCTTTCACGCAACCGCGCCTTCATGGCGCTCATCGATCCCGACGCCCGCTCCGGAGCCGCCGGCGACAACGACTGACCCGCACCCCCCCGGAGGTGTTCCAGGGCATGAAGAGGCTGTCCGCTCCTCTGACCTTCATCGCGATCCAGACGGCATTGGCCGTCGCTTTTTTATGGTTCACCGAAGGCGTCTGGACGCGCCTGTTCCAATACCTGTCCGTGCTCTCGGCGCTTTCCTATCCGCTTCTCCGAAGGGGCGTCGACGTCGACCGTCTGCTCGCGGTCTTCGGTCTCTTCCTGACGGCGGTCGCGGACTTCCTCCTGGTCGCCGTCGGCCCGTTCAGGATACCCGCGCTGGCCTGCTTCCTCGTTTCCCAGTCCTGTCACGCGGCCCGTCTCGACCGGCTGGCGTCGCTGTCGACCAGAACGACGTTGCCGGCGCGCATCGCCCTCGGGATCGCGCTGACGGCCGTGCCGCTGGCGCTGTCGATGCCGGTCGACGCGCTCTCCCTGTTGACGCCGTTCTACGCCTCCTTCCTGCTTTTCAACGCGGTCGTCGCGTTCCGGGCGCGCCGCCGCGATCCGTTCGCCTTCACCGGGATCGTCTTCCTGATCCTCTGCGACTTCTTCATCCTGCTCTCGGTCGGAACTTCGGAAGGATACTTCGTCCTCGAACCGGGATCGATCCTTGCGATCCTCGGGGAATCCTCGTTCAACTTCGCGTGGCTGTTCTACGCTGCGTCGCTTGCGCTGCTCGCGCTCGGCGCCGTCCATGCGAGAAAGGAGTCGACGCTCCATGTTTGATTCCCGCTACAGGCGTCTCCCCCTGACCGCCATCGATCCCGCCGGAATGATCGGCGACCTGCTTTTGAAGCAGGCGGCGGGTCTGACGGGACATCTGTCCGACGTGTTCCCCGACGTCGGACCCGACTCCGCCTGGCTTGGCGGATCGGGCGAGAGCTGGGAACGCGGACCCTACTACCTCGACGGACTCGTGCCTCTGGCGTTTCTGACCCGCGATCCGTCGCTGTCGGCGAAGATGGAGGAATGGATCGGCGCGATCCTCGGCTCGCAGCGTCCGGACGGCTTCTTCGGGCCTGCGGTGAACGACGACTGGTGGCCGCGCTTCGTCGCCCTCAAGGCGGTCGTCCAATACGCCGAGGCGACGGATTCGGCACGGGCGCGGAGGTTCCTCGTCCGTTTCTGCGACCACATGGTCGACCATATCGAATCCCGTCCCCCGGCGTTCTGGGGGTACGCGCGCGGTCTCGAAGCGTTTCCGGCGATCCTCTTCGTCGCGAAGGCGACCGGGGATCCCCGTCATCTCGAACTGCTCCGGACGCTGTCCCGGCTCACCTACCCGTGGGCGGCGTTCTTCCGGTCGTTTCCCTATCCGGAACCGACCGGCAGGTATTTGAACCGCACCCTCTTCCTGGCCGTCAGGCCGATCCTCGCCCTGCTCGACGGCATCGCCAAGCGTCATCC
Organism: Candidatus Izemoplasmatales bacterium; assembly: GCA_041649275.1. NCBI lineage: Bacteria > Bacillati > Mycoplasmatota > Mollicutes > Candidatus Izemoplasmatales > Candidatus Izemoplasmatales bacterium. The sequence continues at coordinate 57,791 of JBAZNL010000005.1, read as the reverse complement.
CCGTCCCGACCGGCGGAGCGCGGCGGCGATCCGGCGCGACAACGCGAAGAAGGGAAACGTGCTCTATCTGACGACCCATGGCGTCAACCTCGCGATGGCCGTGAAGTATCCCGTCTACGAGTCCTTCCTTGCCGGCGAGCCGTCCGCCGAACCGGCCCTTTCGGCGCTCGACGCGATCGCCACGAGGCATGGGACCGCCGCCGGCGCGTTTTCCTCCGACGAGCATCTCGACGGTCCCGGTCCCGACCGCGGGATCGAGCTGTGCGCGGTCGTCGAACTGATGCATTCGCTCGGCGAAACGCTTGCGCTCACGAGCGACGTCACGGTCGCCGACCGGCTCGAGCGGCTTCTCTGGAACACGCTTCCGGCGACCCTCACGGAAGACCTCTGCGCACACCAGTACCTGCAGCAGACGGATCAGCCCGAGGCGACCGTGAAACGGCGCCGCTTCTACGATTCCGGGCCGCGCTCGACGATCTTCGGCGTCGCCCCGAACTACGGCTGCTGCGCCGCCAACATGCATCAGGGGTTCCCCAAGGCGGCGGCGACCGCGATGCTGCTCGACGAGGCCGGGGCGACGCTGTTCCTGATTCTGGCAGGCACCTACCGACTCGTCGCGCCGACCGGTTCGGCGACGGTTGTCGTCGAGTCCGGCTACCCGTTCGAGGACGTTGTCCGGATCCGCGTCGAAACGGTTTCGGGGATGCCTCTTTCACTTCGTCTCAGACGCCCGTTCGGCGCCGCCGCGACCGTCGACGGGACCCCCTTCGAAGGAGAAGTCCTCGCGCTCTCGGACGGCATGAAGACCGGCGACGCGTTTTCCGTCCGCTTCGACTTCGCCGTCCGGACCCTCACGAATCCCGACGGGACCCGAAGCGTCTTCCGCGGACCGCTCCTCTTCTGCGAACGCCTCGAGGCCCGCGAGGTCCGACTCGGCGGGACGCCGCCCTTCCACGATCGCGCCTTCGTGCCCGCTTCGCGCATCCGCCACTCGCTTTCAACCCGAGGCGGCGAGGCCGTCGTGGTCTCGTTCGAGGCGACCGCGGGCACGGGGTTCCACGACTCCGACGCCGTCCTGACGGTCGCCGGCGTCGCCCCTGACGGTACCCGCGAACCCCTGTCGCTCCATCCCTACGGTCTTTCGCCCCTGCGCTACACCCATTTCGCAACCCTGGAGGAATCACGATGAAGAAGAACAAGCTCGGCGTCCGCATCTGGTCGACCCTTCTGCTGTTCGGCCTGTTCGGTCAGATCGCATGGGTCATCGAGAACATGTATTTCAACAAGTTCCTGTACGACACGATCTCCGGCGACGCGCGCCACATCGCCTGGATGGTGGCGGCGAGCGCCGCGACCGCGACCCTCACGACGATCGTGATGGGCGCGCTCTCCGACCGCGTCGGCCGTCGCAAGGCCTTCATCTCCTTCGGCTACGTCCTCTGGGGTCTGTCGACGATGGCCTTCGCCTTCATCTCGACCGACGCCGCCGCGGAACTCTTCCCGAACGGCGACGCGACCCTGATCGCGGCTGCGGTCGTGATCGCGATGGACTGCGTGATGACCTTCTTCGGGTCGACCGCGAACGACGGCGCCTTCAACGCCTGGGTCACCGACGTCACGACCCCCGACGTCCGCGGGAAGGTCGACGGGATCCTCGCGATCCTGCCGCTCACGGCCCTCCTCCTGATCTTCGGCGGATTCGACGGCTTCGCCGCGTCCGGCGACTGGTCGACGTTCTTCCTCGTCCTCGGCGGTCTCGTCTCCGCCGGCGGCGTGGCCGGCTTCTTCCTGATCAGGGAAGACCGGGCGAAACCGTCGGAAGGCCACTACTGGCGCACCGTCGCGCACGGCTTCCTGCCGTCGACGGTGAAGGCCAATCCGACCCTCTACCTGATCCTTCTGACGCTCGCGGTCTTCACGACCGCCGGCCAGGTCTACATGCCCTACTTCATCATCTACATCGTCGAATATCTCGACGTCGAGGCCTATGCGATCCTCCTCGGCGCGGTGATTCTGGCGGCCTCGATCGCGGGCATCCTCGTCACGCGGAAGGTGTCGGCCGCGACGATCAACCGCTACTTCCTTCCTTCGCTTTCGGTCATGGCGGTCGGTCTCGTCCTGCTCTGGATCGCCCGCGACCCGCTCTTCGTCGGGATCGCCGGGTTCGTGATGATGTCGGGAAACCTCGTCTTCACCGGCGTCCTGAACGCGAAGATGCGCGACCGCACCCCGCTCGGGAAGGCCGGGCGGTTTCAGGGAATTCGCATGATCTTCTTCGTTCTGATCCCGATGATCGTCGGGCCGTTCATCGGTTCGAGCGTGATCCGCGGGAACGGCGAGACCTTCGTCGAGTTCGGCGTCGTCAAGGACCTCCCGACACCGGCGATCTTCCTCGCCGCCGCGATCGTCTGCGTCCTCACCCTCGTGCCGCTTTGGTTCATGCTCCGGCGGGACAAGGTCGAACCGCCGCTCGCAAGCGACTCCCAATGACGAAAAAAACGTCGGATGCGTCCGACGTTTTTTTATCATCTTCAAGGAGGTTCAGGCGTTCGTCCGTCTCGTCGTTCCTCGACGAATCAGAAACGGCGCGTAGCAGGCGAGCATCGCGACGAGTCCGAGGAAGCACATCTTCGCGAGATACCAGATCCAGCCGAGCTTCTCGTCTGCGAGGGTCCGTCCGAAAAAGGAGAAGTTCAGATAGGGCAGGCCCGGCATCGGCGGCTGGGCGGAATAGAAAAAGTTCGTGGCGACGCCGCCGGTGGAGAACATCGAGTTCGTGTAGATCGAGAAGAAGAACAGGATCAGAAGCAGGACCATCGTCTTGCCAAGCCGGCGCCAGGTGAAATCGACCTGCTTCGAAAGCGCGATGTAGAGGCCGAAGGCGACGACCATCGCGTGATAGACGAAGTACTCGAAGATCTCGGGATTGGCGAAGGAGATCGGATTGACGGTCGCGATCAGGAGGGCGGCGAGGCCGCCCACGAGCATCGTCGGGTACATGAAGGCGAGAAGCGTCTTCTCGCGTTCGGCGGATTTGTTGAAGAAGCGCAGATACCAGATCGCGAAGATCTGGATCGAGCAGAGATGGAGAGGCAAGAATTCGACGGAGAGAAGCGCTGCGCCGCCGGCGACGTCGATCCGGGAGAACACCTTCATCAGTTCGCCGTAGATCGTGACGCCGACCATGAACGTGAGCATCGACCGGACGGGTACGCGCTTCTTCACGGAATAGACGACGACGGCGACGATCATGACGGCACAGATGGCGAGGATGAGAAGATGCAGGGTCGAGAACATGGAAGCCTCCCGGAAAGGATCGCCGCGGCGATCCGCATTTTGACACCATTGTACCACGTTTCGCCGTCCGAGGATGCGAAAATCGACGGTCGACGGCGGTTCGTCGCGCCGGTGTTGTTGATTTCCGGCGCCCTTGAAGATACAATAAAGATATGCAGATGCGCCCGAGGTGGACTCCGATGAAAACCCGCATGGAACTGGAAATCGAGGAAACCCCGGACAGGCTGAGACGCGCCTTCGCGGCGTACCGCGCCGCCCTCGCCCCCGCCGCCGCCGAGGTTCGCCGCCGCGGCGTCCGCGCCGTCGTCTTCGCCGGACGCGGATCCTCCGACAACGCCGGCGTCTACTTCAAGTACCTGATCGAGACCCGCGCCGGACTTCCCGTCGCCTTCGCCGCCCCGTCGGCGACGACCCTCTACGGCCGCGAACCCGACTTCGCCGACAAACTCGTCGTCGGCGCGAGCCAGTCCGGTCAGGCGGAGGATGTCGCCGCCGTCCTGTCCGCCGCGACCCGCCAGGGCGCCGTCACGATCGCGCTCACGAACGTTCCTGGATCGCCCGTCGCCCGCGCCGCGGGATATGCGGTCGACCTCGCCGTCGGCGTCGAGGAAAGCGTCGCCGCGACCAAGACCTTCACCGCCGAACTGCTTGCGCTCGGAATCCTGACCGCGATCCTCGCGGACGATCACGTCCTCGAGGAGGAGCTCGCGACGGCCCCCGCCCTCTTTGCCCGGACGCTCGCGCAGACCGCCCCGATCGACGCCTTCGCGCAAGGCCTCGCGGACATGCGGTCCTGTTTCGTCCTGGCGCGCGGCTACCATCTCGCGATCGCCCACGAACTCGCCCTCAAGCTCCAGGAGTCGTGCTATGTGCTCGCCCATTCCTACTCGCTTCCCGACTTCCGCCACGGTCCCTTCGCGCTCGCCGAAAAGGACGCCGTCTTCATCCTGCTCGCGCCTTCCGGCGTCACGATGCCGGACGCTGACGCGATGCTTCGCGATCTGCGTGCGCTCGGCGCCCGCGTCCTGGTCTTCACCGACGATCCCGGATTTTGCCTCGACGACCGCGTCCTGCTTCCAAGGGCTCCGGAGACGGTCGCGCCCTTCGCGCTCGCGGCGGCGGTGCAACTGTTCGCCTGCCGGCTGTCGGCCGCGCGGCGGCAGAATCCCGACGCCCCCCGCGGATTGAAAAAAGTCACCGTCACAAAGTGACGGCGACGATACGGTATAAAAATGCCCTGCCCTGCCTGCCGACCAGTTCGGCGATCCCCGCCTCCCGAAGGAAGAGGGCGGTCCTGCCGGCGTCGGTCACGCTCATCCGAAGCGCCTTCCCGAGGTCCTTGACCGTGAACGGATCCGGAAGGGGCGGCAACAGCGCCGCGAAGTCCGCGGGACCCGCGTATCGACCGACCTCCGGGATCCCCCGCGGATAGAGGTCGACCCGGCCGCGCGGAGACCGCGCGTCCCGATTCGATGCGACGCGATATTCGGCGGCGTCGAAGGCGACCGTCATGAAGTCGAGACCGGGATGTCCGACGAGGCCGGCGAATCCGTGCAGTTCCGCGAGGATCCGCGACGGATCGTGCCGCTTCGGCGAGATCCGCCCCTTCCCGAGGACGCCGTCGGCGCCGATCGTATGGATCGTTCGGCGGCGGACGACGGGATAGACGACCGTCACCGGGTACTCCCGGAGGAGGGCCTCGACCTTGGTTCTGATCGAGAAGAACGACCGCGTCTGGACCTCGTAGACGCGACCGTCCGCGAAGACGTCCGCGATCCGTCCCCCGAGGCGGACCTCGTGGGTCGTCGGGTCGGGGCTGATCCAGTACTTGATGGCGCGGTGGGCGGTCTGCTCGGACAGCGTGCCGATGCTTTCCGGCTTCCACCCGTCGCTTTCGATCCGATCCTTGATGTCCTCAAACGACCTCATCGATCTCGCCCCCTCGTCCTATTCTACCATCATTCGACGCGCCCGCATCCCCCGATCCGCGCGTCCGGAAGGAGGAATCCCCCTATGCGGCTGAGAAGCGGCGTCGTGGTCGTCCGCGACGCGAATGAAATGGACGCCCATCTGCTTTCCTCCTGGTGGGCCAACGGCAAGGTCATGGAACACGCCGGCTATCCCGACGGAATCCGCAAGGATCCGCTCGAACTCGCCGCCGAACTTCGCGCCGAGTCGGCCCTGATCCAACCTCTCAGGAGGCGCCTCATGATCGAATTCGGCGGCGTGCCGATCGGCGAGATGAACTACCGGATCGAGGCGAAGGTCGCCGAGATCGGCGTCAAGATCTGCGACTTCTCATACCACGGCATGGGCATCGGGCCGCAGGCGCTCGTGGTCCTGATCGAGTACCTGTTCGACCAGCGTGACCTGGAGAAGATCGTGCTCGACACGATGATCGAGAACGTCCGCGCCCAGCACGTCTACGAAAAGCTTGGGTTTCGGAAACTCGCCGTGAACAAGGACTGCTGGACCGACCAGCGCGGACGCAAGCGCACGAGCGTCGACTACGAACTTTCGCGAACCGCCTTCGAGGCGGTCCGCCGCGCGATGCGTCTGAACGAACATTAGGCAAGGACAAGACGGAACGGACCGGGCGGCGATGGAGCCGCGGAGGAATGCATGGGCGCATACGACCTGTTCGTGAAAGAGGCTTTCTTCCTCGTCGGCTGCGACGGCCAGGGGCCGGCCGGGGAAGCCAGCGAATGGATCCCGCCGCTGTGGGAGGAATTCAACGCCGGCTTCGGGAAACTCGAGACGCTCGCGCGCCCCGACGCCCGCGGCCGGATCCACGTCTGGGGCGCGATGACCGACCTCGCCCAGGAGTTCCAGCCCTGGGGCGAGGACGGCCGCTACATGGTCGGGGTCGAGTCGGACCGGTACATGGACGCGCTCGGGTTCGCCGTCTGGCGCGTTCCCGGGTTCGTCTACGTCCGCGTTCCGGCGACGATCGAGACCTACGCCGACGTCTACCGCCACACGCTCGGGGTCGTCTTCGCCGAGCAGGGGTGGAATCTCGTCGGCGCCATCCAGGAGATGTACCTGAAGGAACGGATGTGGCTTCTGTTCCCCATCGAACGGTTGTAATCGGGTAACGCACGTGATATAATGGAGCGCTCCGCGGTCAGCGGACGCCGGGAGAAACCATGAAGAGAATCGTCATCGCCCTCGGGGGCAACGCCCTCGGGAACCACGCCGCCGAACAGTCCGAACTGGTCAGGGCCACCGTCAAGCCGATCGCCGAACTGGTGGCGCGCGGCCATCAGGTCGTCGTCACCCACGGCAACGGCCCGCAGGTCGGCATGATCAACCTCGCCTTCGAGACCGCCGCGAAGGCTTCGGCGCTTTCGCATCCGATGCCTTTTCCGGAATGCGGCGCGATGAGCCAGGGATACATCGGCTACCACCTCCAGAACGCCTTGAACCGCGAACTCGCGGAGCGCGGGATGGCCGAACGGGCCGTGAGCGTCGTCACCCAGGTCGAGGTCGATCCCGCAGACCCCGCCTTCCGCAATCCGACCAAGCCGGTCGGCGCCTTCTATTCGAAGGAAGCCGCCGAGCGGCTCGCCGCCCAGAGCGGCTACGTCATGAAGGAGGACGCCGGGCGCGGCTATCGCCGCGTCGTTCCGAGTCCGAAACCCGTCGCGGTCGTCGAACTGCCGATGATCCGCACCCTCGTCGACGCCGGCTACGTCGTCGTCGCCGTCGGCGGCGGCGGGATCCCCGTCGTGAAGGACGGCGCCGGCCATCTCGGCGTCTCCGCCGTCATCGACAAGGACTTCGCCTCCCAGACGCTCGCCGACCTGCTTGACGCCGACATGCTCTTCATCCTCACCGCGGTCGAGCGCGTCTCGCTCAACTACGGTCGGCCGGACCAGATCGACCTCGACCGGCTCTCGATCACCGAGGCCGAGGACTTCATCGCCCAGGGGCACTTCGCCAGGGGATCGATGCTGCCGAAGGTCGAGGCGGCGGTCCGCTTCGCCGCCGGGAAGGCCGGACGCGTCGCCGTGATCTGCGCCCTCGAGAAGGCCGCCGAGGCGATCGAAGGCCGTTCGGGAACGCGGATCGAGCGCTGACCGGGTCGTGCACACGGCACGCGCGGCGCGAAAAGATCAGTTAATATTCGAAACGATATAGAAAAATAAATGCGTCGGTGATATAATAGCGTTCAAATCGGGAGACACCGCCCGTCACGCCGCGCACTTATTTTTTTTACACTTCGGATGAAAGCGCTTGTAACGGAAGGAGGGGCCGAAGATGGCTCAGGGAATCGTCCTCGCCGGCGGCTTTTCGAGCCGCGCCGGCATGAACAAGATGACCCTACCCTACCGGGGCGTGCCGCTCGTCGCCCGCGCGGTCGACGTCCTTTCGCCCTTCTGCGACGCGATCGTGGTCGTCACCGGCCGCTTCCACGACGACATCGTCGAGGCCCTCGCCGGGCGCCCGAAGACGACCTTCGTCCGCAACCCGCTCTTCGAGAACGGGATGTTCGACTCGGTCCGCTGCGGCGTCGGCGCCACGACCGGCGACGTCCTGATCCTGCCGGGAGACATGCCGCTGATCGAACCGTCGACGGTGGCAAAGATCCTTTCCGCGACCGGCGATATCCGCGTCCCGATCTACCGCCGAAAGACGGGTCACCCCATCTTCATCGCGGCGCGGCTCAGGACGCCCCTGCTCGCCTACCGCGGACCCGACGGTCTCCGCGGTTTCCGCGACCGGGAAGGCTTCACGAGCGTTCCGACCGATGATCCCGGCATCCTCATCGACGTCGACTCGCTCGACGACTATCGCAAGCTCACGAACGAAGGAGGGGAACACCCTGATGCGGATTGAGAACGTCGTAAGACCGGCTTCCGCCGAAGAAGCCTATAAGGTCCTGCTCGCCGACAAGAACGCCGTTCCGATCGGCGGCGGCGCCTGGATCAAGCTGACCCTGAAGGAGATCCAGACAGCCGTCCTGCTCGACGGCCTCGGCCTCGATCGGATCGTCGCCGACCAGCGTACGGTGGAGATCGGCTCGCTCGCGACGCTCTCCGCGGTCGCCGAGGATCCGGTCCTTTCCGGCATGTACGGCGGCCTGCTTTCCACCACCTGCCGCCGGGTGATGGGGATCAACGTCCAGGACGTCGCCACCCTCGGGGGCACCGTCATGGGCGGCTACGCCTTCTCCGACCTCCTGACCGCGCTCCTCGCGATGGACGCCACGCTCCGCTTCCAGAAGCACGAACCGATGAAACTCGCGGAGTACGTCGCGCGGAAGACGAATTTCCGCGACCTCCTCACGGCGGTCTCGATCCCGCGGCGCAACGGCCGCGGCGCTTTCGTCAAGATCGCCAGAACCCGCCTCGACTTCGCCATCCTCAACCTCGCCGTCACGAACGTGAACGGCCTCTACCTGATCGCCGTCGGCGCCCGCCCCGGCGTCGCGAGGCTCGCGACCGCGGCCGCCGAGCGGCTGAACGAGATCCATCCCGTTTCGGTCTTCGACCTCGAGAAGGCCGTGGGCGACGCCCTCGGCGAACTCGACTTCGGATCCAACGGGCGCGCTTCCGAGGAGTATCGGCGCATGCTCGCGAAACACCATCTCTTCCGCGCCCTGAAGGAGGTGACCTTCGATGCTGATCCGCGTTGAAGTCAACGGTCTGTCCCGCCCGTTCGACGTCGAACCGGGCGACTACCTGCTCGACACGCTCCGCAACGCCGGCTGGCTCTCGGTCCGCCGCGGCTGCGACTCCACCTCATGCGGCGTCTGCACGGTTCTCGTCGACGGCCGTCCCGTGCCGTCCTGTTCGTTCCTGTCGATCCGCGCCGACGGCCGCAAGGTGACTACCGTCGAGGGCATCGCCGCCGAGGCAGAACGCCTCGCCCGCCATTTCGGCGAGGAGGGCGCCGACCAGTGCGGCTACTGCAATCCCTCGCTTGCGCTCGCAGTGTATGCGCTCAAGACGACGAAACCGGACGCGACCGACGACGAGATCCGCACATGGCTCGTCGGAAACCTCTGCCGCTGCTCGGGGTACCAGTCGCAGCTCGCCGCGATCCGGCGCTATCTGGAGGAACGTCCATGAACGTCGTGAACAAGCCGCTGCCGTCGCTTGACGGAAAGGCGATCATGATGGGCCGCCCGGCCTACACCGACGACTTCACCGCTCCGCAGTCGCTTGCGGTCAAGATCCTGCGGAGTCCGCACCCCTTCGCCCGGATCGTCGCGATCGACCTGACCGAAGCGCGCGCGATTCCCGGAGTCGAACTCGTCCTCACCCACAAGGATTTTCCGCGCGTCCCCTTCACCCGCGCCGGACAGGGCTATCCCGAACCGTCTCCGCACGACAAGTTCGTGCTCGACGAATACGTCCGCTACGTCGGCGACGAGGTCGCCATCGTCGCGGCGTCCGACGTCCGGACTGCCGAAGCCGCGATCGCCGCGATCAAGGTCCAGTACGAGCTCCTCACGCCCGTCCTCGACCTCGACACCGCCGTCGACAATCCCTCCGTGCTCCATCCGGAACCGGAGATCCACGAGATGTTCCCGATCGGCTTCGAACCGAAACGGAACATCGCCGCCTCCTACAAGATGAACGTCGGCGACGTCGACGCCGTCCTCAAGACGTGCGACGTCGTCGTGAAACGGACCTACCGCACCACCGCGCAGGCCCACGTCGCAATGGAACCGCACGCCGCCAACGCCCGCTTCGACCATCAGAACCGACTCGTGATCCACGCGACGACGCAGACGCCGATGCACGTGCGTCGGATCCTCTCGCAGGCGCTCGGCTATCCGATCGCCAACATCCGCGTGATCAAGCCGCGCGTCGGCGGCGGCTTCGGCGGGAAGCAGGCGATCGCCGCCGAACTCGCCGTCGCGACCGTCGCGATCCGGACCGGCAGGCCGTGCCGGCTGGTCTTCACCCGCAAGGAGGTCTTCGAATCCTCCTACACGCGGCATCCGATGCGGATCGAGATGACCCTCGGTGCGATGAAGGACGGGACCCTGAAGGCGATCGACTGCCAGGTCCTCTCCGACACCGGCGCCTACGGGGAACACGCCCTCACCGTCTTCATGGTGACGGGATCGAAGGTGCTCCCGCTCTACAACAAGGTCGACGCGGTCCGCTTCGGCGGGATCGTCGCCTACACCAACCACACCCCCGCCGGCGCGTTCCGCGGCTACGGCGCGATCCAGGGCAACTTCGCCCTCGAATCGGCCGTCGACGAGCTCTGCGCCGAACTGAAGTGCGATCCGCTCGCGTTCCGCCGGAAGAACATGATGCGCGAGGGCGAGACCTCGCCGATCTTCGCGATCATGGGCGAAGGCACCGAAGGCACCGCGATGACGATGGACACCTGCAAGCTGCCGTTCTGCGTCGACCGCGGCGCCGAGCTCAGCGACTGGGCGCACAATTTCCCGCGCCGCATCGTCGCCCGCAACCGCGTCCGCGCGGTCGGGATGGCGATCGCGATGCAGGGCAGCGGCATCCCCCTGATCGACATGGCGTCGGCCACGATCAAGCTGAACGACGACGGTTTCTACAACCTCCTCGTCGGCGCGACCGACATCGGCCAGAAGAGCGACACGGTCCTCGCCCAGATCGCCGCCGAGGAACTCGGCACCACCCTCGACCGCATGGTCGTGACCTCCTCGGACACCGACGTGACGCCGTTCGACACCGGCGCCTACGCCTCCTCGACCACCTATGTCTCCGGCAACGCCGTCCTGTGCGCGGCCCGGAAGATGAAGGAGGCGCTCGTCGCGGAAGCCGCCGAGGTCCTCGGCACGACCCGCGACCAGGTCGCCTTCGACGGCGAGAAATTCGTCGCCGAATCGGGTCGGACGACCCTGCGCGAACTCGCCAACCGCCTCTATTACAACCAAGGGCAGAAGCAGCTCTGCGTCACCGGCAGTTTCGTCGGCCACAAGTCGCCGCCGCCCTTCATGGCCGGGTTCGCGACCGTCGAGGTCGATACCGAGACGGGCGAGGTCGACCTGATCGACTACGTCTCCGTCGTCGACTGCGGCACCACGATCAACCCGAAGCTGGCGCAGGGCCAGGTCGAGGGCGCGATCGTCCAGGGCCTCGGCATCGCGATGTTCGAGGAGCCGGGCTACGCCAAGGACGGTCGGACGAGTCCGAACGACCTGCTCCAGTACAAGATCCCGACCCGGCTCGACATCCCGAAGCTCACGACCGAGTTCGCGGTCTCCTACGAGGAGTCCGGCCCCTTCGGCGCGAAGTCGGTCGGCGAGATCGGCATCGACACCCCGCCGGCGGCGATCGCGAACGCGATCTATCACGCCGTCGGCGTCCGCATCCGCGAACTCCCCGTCACCCCGGAAAAGATCTGGCGCGGCCTCCAGGCCCGTCAGGCGAAATAAGGAGGAACCCATGAACAAGAACCTCAAGATCGCGATCCTGGTCGTCGCCTACGGCGCCCTCTGGGGTCTGCTCGAAGCCACCCTCGGCTACGTCCTGCATCTCGTCCACGACTACCTCTCCGGCATCGTCATGCCGGCGATCGGCGCGGCGATCCTGGTCCGCTTCCGCAAGGAGACCGGAAACCGCGGCGCCGCCGTCGCGGTCGGCGCAATGGCCGCGCTCGTCAAGTCGGTCGACTTCCTGATTCCCGGGATGAATCCGCTCCGGGTCGCCAACCCGATGCTCTCGATCGTCCTCGAGGCTGCCGTGATGGCGGCGCTCCTTCCGGCGCTTTCGAAGGGAACGGAATGGCGCCGCATCGAACTCCAGTTCTCCGCCTCGCTCGGCTGGCGCGTCGCCTTCATCCTCGCGCTGTCCGTCGAATACTGGGGCTTCGGGATCTGGTCCGGCCAGCTTGCCGGCTTCGACACGCTCTTCGAGTTCATCGTCTACAACGGCCTCGCCTCCGGCGCCGTCTGGATCTTCGTCGACCGCCTCGCCGGCCGTCTGCCGGAGACCGTGACGCGCCCGTTCGCGAAACCGGCGTTCGCGGCCGGAATGGCCGCGCTCGCGCTCGCCGCGACCTATCTTCTGTCCTGATTCCGACGCCAATCGCCCCGGGCCTTGGCGTTCTTCTTAACCGTCCGAAGGGGGTGGCCGTCTTGGTCACGATCGTCACGGGAGGCATCGACTCCTGCAAGACCACGAAACTCACGTCGCTTTTTGCCGAATCCGGAAAAGGCGACGGTTTCGCGATGATCAAGCGGCTCGCCGGCAGGCACGTCCGCGGTTACGACGCCAGGCGGCTCTCCACCGGCGTCGAGATCCCGCTCGTGCATCGCCGCGGCTTCGAACCCGAAGGCCTCGCGGTCGCCTGCGAGATCGGTCCGTACCTCTTCGCAAGAGAATCCTACGACCGCGTCGTCCGCGAACTGACGGAGATGGTCGCCGCCCGCACCTCCCCGATCTACTTCGACGAGATCGGCGAGCTCGAACTCTCAGGATCCGGATTCGACGACGCGATCGCGGCGCTTGCGGCGTCGGGACTCGACCTCGTCCTCGTCGTCCGCGACGAGTTCGTCGAACGCGCGATCGCCCGCTACGGCTTCCGCAACGCGACGGTCGTCGACTCGATCTAGGGGGTCCGCCATGAACGACCTGCTGATCAGAAACGGCCTCGTCCGCCTCGGCGACGCCGACGTCGCGACCGACCTCCTGGTCCGGGACGGACGGATCACGTCCGTCGGGCCGTCCCCGGAACCCGCCCTCGAGACGTTCGACGCCGCCGGTTTGCGCGTGCTCCCCGGCTTCATCGACCCGCACGTCCATTTCGACCTCGACCTCGGCCGGATCCGCTCCGCGGACGACTTCCGGTCCGGTTCGGTTGCGGCCGCGTTCGGCGGGGTCACGACCTTCATCGACTTCCTTTCGCCGACGGATACCCCCGAGGCGCTCGAGCGGGCGTTCGCCGACCGGCGCCGCGAGGCGCGCGAAGCCGTCGTCGACTACCGCTTCCACGCCACGATCAAGAATCCGCGCTGCGACCTCGAACGGTACGTGCGGACGATGCTTTCGCTCGGGATCCGCTCGCTCAAGCTGTTCACGACCTATTCCGATTCCGGACGCCGGACCTTCGATTCCGACATCGAGAGGCTCCTCGAACTCTCCGAACGGGAAGGTTTCGTCGTCCTCGCCCACATCGAGGACGATACCCGCATCGTGATGGAGGACGGCTTCACCGCGCGGGACCTCCCGAAGAGCCGCCCCGCGGCGGGCGAGACGGCGGAAGCGCTCAAGCTCGCGTCGTTCGTCGAGCGTCGCGGCGGCACCCTCTACATGGTCCACTGTTCCTCGGGGGCGACCCTCGACGCCCTTCGCACCCGCTATCCCGCGCTCCTCGGCCGTCGTTTCTTCGTCGAGAGCTGCCCGCACTACTTCGCCTTCACCGAAGACGACCTCGCCTCTTCCGACGGAGCGCTCTACGCGATGGCGCCGGCGCTCCGCTCCGCCGCCGAACGCGACCGCCTCGCGGCCGGCTTCGACGACGTCTACGCGATCGGCACCGACCACTGCCCCTTTACCCGGGAGCAGAAGACGAAATCCCTGCTCCGCGACATCCCGATGGGGATCGGCGGCGTCGAACACGCCTTCCGGGTCCTTCACCACCGGTTCGGCGACGCCGTGATCCCGAAGATGACGGCGCATCCGGCCGAATGCTTCGGACTGGCCGGAATCAAGGGAACGATCGCCGTCGGCGCCGACGCCGATTTCGTGTTCGTCCGCCCGGGGGCGGGGACGATCGCCTCCGACCATTCGCGGGGACACTCGCTCTGGCTCGGAACCGAAGTCTCCGCGTCGATCGCGGCGACGATGGTCCGGGGCCGGTTCGCCGTCAGGGACGGCCGCTTCCTCGGCACGTCGGGAAGATATGTGGAAGGAGGGACGAAACGATGACCGCCGTCGTCCACGCGAACCTCTTCGATTTCATCTCGTGGCGGGAAGACGCCTACGTCCGCTTCGACGACCGGATCCGCGCCGTCGGACCGATGTCGGAGTACGTCCCCGGAACGGAGACCGTCGTCGACGCCCGCGGCGCGATCCTGATGCCGGGACTCGTCCTCGGCCACACGCACGTCTATTCGGCCTTCGCACGCGGAATGTCCGTCCCCTTCGCACCACAGGGATTCCAGGACATCCTCGACCAGCTCTGGTGGAAGCTCGACCGGAACCTCGACCTCGAGGCCGTGCACGCCTCGGGCGCGGCGGCCGCCGCCGATTACCTCCGAAACGGCGTCACCGCGATCGTCGACCACCACGCCTCGGGCGCGATCGACGGGTCGCTTGCGGCGCTCGGCGACGCGATCGTCGACGTCGCCGGCATGCGCGCCGCGTTCTGCTTCGAGACCTCCGACCGCTTCGACGTCGACGCCTGTATCCGCGAGAACCTCGCGTTTTCCAAACGCGTCCGTCCCGGACGGTCGGCGGCGATGTTCGGTCTGCACGCCTCGATGTCCCTCGGAGACGACACCCTCCGCCGCGTCGCGGCCGTCCGCGGGGATCTCCCCGTCCACGTCCACGCCGCCGAATCCGCGGAAGACGTCGCCATGACCCGCTCGCGTCACGGCACGTCCGTCGTCGAACGCTTCGACCGCTTCGGGATGGTCGGCCCGGGATCGCTCTACGTCCACTGCGTCCATTGCGACGAGCGCGAACTTTCGCTCCTGAAGGCGCGTGGCGCGACCGTCGCCGTCAACCCGACGTCCAACATGAACAACGGCGTCGGTCTGCCCGACGTCGCGGGGATGCTC
Source organism: Candidatus Izemoplasmatales bacterium (assembly GCA_041649275.1). NCBI lineage: Bacteria > Bacillati > Mycoplasmatota > Mollicutes > Candidatus Izemoplasmatales > Candidatus Izemoplasmatales bacterium. Next base: position 42,766 of record JBAZNL010000005.1, on the reverse strand, counting down.
GCGCGGGGAATCCCGACGATCCTCGGCGACGACGGGATGTCGGCCTCGGCGGCCGTCGAGATCCGCGCCCTCGGCTTTTCGATGAACCACCGTGACGGGATGCCGACCGCCTTCGGCCTCGCCGACACGCTTCGCGTCGTCCTGAACACCTACGACTTCATGTCGTCGCTGTTCGGAATCCGCCTCGGCCGGATCGAGCCGGACGCGGCGGCCGACCTGCTCGTCGCCGACTACCCCGGGCCGACACCGATCGGCCCTCGCAACGCCTTCGGCCACTTCGTCTTCGGAATGGCGCCGGCGTTTCGGCCGCGCCACGTCTTCGTAAACGGCCGGCAGGTCGTCGCCGACTTCACGCTCGACGACCCGGTCGCGGCCGCGGCCGCCGGATCCAGGGAAAAGGCGCAGGCGGTCTGGGACCGCCTCGCCCGGGAAGGAGAACAGCGATGAACGACAACCTCAGGGTCACCTTCGACGGGCTTTCGCTCGCCAATCCGCTGATGCCGGCATCGGGTCCGCTCGTCGGCGATTTCGAGAAGCTTTGCTTCATGAGGGATTCCGGCCTCGGCGCGGTCGTCACGAAGACGATCTCGACGAAGGCCCCCGTCATCCCGCGTCCGTGCATCTACGGCGACCGCGACTACGCGATGAACTCGGAGCTCTGGAGCGAACATCCGCTCAGCCGCTGGACGGACGACTTCCTTCCCGCCTACATGGCGGTCAAGGATCGCCCGCTCATCGTCTCCGTCGGCTACTCGAAGGAGGACATCGAAGTCCTGATTCCGGCCCTCGACGGGTTCGCCGACGCCTTCGAGGTCTCGACCCACTACGTCGGCACCGACCTCGCGGTGATCGGCCGGACGGTCGCGGCGATCCGCGCCCGCACGAAGAAGCCGATCTACATGAAGGTGAGTCCGCATCTGCCGGACGTCGCCGGTTTCGCGCGCACGATCCGCGAGAACGGCGCGAACGGGGTGGTCGCGATCAATTCGCTTGGCCCGACGATGAAGGTCGACCTCGCGACCCGGCGGATCCGCTACGGCAACGCCGACGGCTACGCCTGGACCTCGGGACCCGTCATCAAGAACCTCGCCCTCGCCGCCGTGCGGCGCATCAAGACCGCCGCTCCGGAACTCACCGTGATCGGCGTCGGCGGGATCCAGTCCGCCGAGGACGTCCTCGAGTTCCTGCTCGCCGGCGCTTCGGCGACGCAGATGCTCTCGGGGGCGCTGCTCCGCGGGAAGGACCTCTACGCGAAGATCGTGGGGGACATGCCGGCAGCGCTCGCCAAGTACGGTTTTTCCTCGATGGCCGAGGTCGCCGCGACGCGGCTCGACGCTTCCGTCTCCTACGAACCGGTTCCGCCGGTCCTCGACGAGGCGAAGTGCACGAAATGCCGCCTGTGCGTCCGCGTCTGTCCGTATTTCGCACTCGAGCTGCGCGAAAGGATCGAGGTCGACGCCGCCAAGTGCTTCGGCTGCGGTCTCTGCATCGCCAAATGCCCGACCCGGGCGCTCCGTTGAAGCGAATCCGGTCGAAAGGGGGGTTCCCGATGAACGACATCCATGACACCGTCGTCCGTCGCGACGCCGCGGCCAAGATCGCCGGACGCGCGACATACGTCGGCGATCTGCCGATCGCGGGCGTTCTCCACGCCAGGACGGTGCGGTCGACGATCGCGAAGGGCGAGATCCTGTCGATCGCCGTGCCGCCGCTTCCGCAGGACTGCTTCGTCGTCGGCGCGGCCGACGTCCCCGGCGAGAACGCCGTCCGGATCATCTTCAAGGACATGCCCGTCTTCGCCGACGGAGAAGTGCGCTACATCGGCGAACCGATCCTGCTCGTCTGCGGACCGGACCGCGCGGTCGTCTTCGACCTCGCCGCGCGCGTCGTCGTCCGCTACCGCGAGGACGTCCCGGTCTTCGCAAACGTCGTCGCCGGCGCGCGGTACGCCTACTCCAAGGGCGATCCCGAAAAGGCGTTCGCGGAAGCCGTCCGCACGGTTCGCGAATCCTTTTCCACCGGATACCAGGAACAGGCGTACATCGAACCCCAGGGGATGGTCGGCTATCCCGAGGACGGCGGCAAGGTCACCCTCGTCGGATCGATGCAATGTCCCTACTACGTCAAGAACGCCGTCGTCGGCGTGCTCGGCTGTGCCGAGGACCGGGTCCGCGTGATCCAGGCCGAGACCGGCGGCGCCTTCGGCGGGAAGGAAGAGTTCCCCTCCCTCACGGGTGCACAGGTCGCGGTCGCCGTCCGCAAGACGGGAAGACCGGTCTCGCTCCTCTACGAACGCACCGAAGACGTCGAGACGACCACCAAGCGGCATCCCTCCACGATCGAACTGACCGCGGCGCTCGACTGCGACGACCGCGTCGTCGGCCTGATGGCAACGGTCGCGATCGACGCCGGCGCCTACCTCGGACTCTCCGGAGTGGTGCTCTCGCGCGCGCTCATCGCCGCCACCGGCGCCTATACCGTTCCGCATCTTCGCGTCGAGGGGACCGCATACCTCACCAATACGGTTCCGACCGGCGCGTTCCGCGGGTTCGGTGCGCCGCAGATGTTCTTCGCCGTCGAAATGTTCATGGGTCACCTCGCGGCCCGCGCCGGCGTCGACCCGATCGCCTACAGGCGCCGCCACCTGGCGCGCCGCGGCGACCTCACCTCGACGTCGGGCCTCTACCGCGACCCGATCCTCGTCGACGGCATGATCGACCGCGTCCTCGAACGCTCCGACTACCGCCGCAAGGTCCGCGAGTTCAAGAAAGGCGACGCCTGGAGGGGGATCGGCCTTTCGGTCTTCTTCCACGGCTGCGGCTTCACCGGCAGCGGCGAAGCCGACCACATCAAGGCGCGCGTCCGCCTCGACAAGGATTCCGCCGGGACCGTGACGATCCGGATCGCCTCCGTCGACATGGGACAGGGCGCGGCGACGGCGCTCTCCAAGATCGTCGCCGCCGTCCTCGGCCGACCGCTCGAAACGGTCGTCTTCCCGCATCCCGACACCGACCTCGCCCCCGATTCGGGGCCGACGGTCGCCTCGCGGACGACGATGATCGTCGGCGGACTGCTTGCCCGCGCGGCGCTCCGCCTCAAGGAGGAGTGGACCGAGGGGTCGGCGCAGTCCGTCGAGGAACGTTACGTCCAGCCCGAGGGCATCGTCTGGGACGAGGAGCGCTTTCTTGGCGACGCCTATCCGGCGTATTCGTGGGGTGTCGTCGCCGTCGAGGTCGAAGTCGACCGGCGCACCTTCCAGGTCGACCTCAAGGGCGTCTGGAGCTGTTACGACGCCGGCACGGCGATCGACCCGCTGCTCGCCGAAGGCCAGGCCGACGGCGGCCTCACGCAGGGCATCGCCTACGGCTACCTCGAGCGGATGGAAGTGAAGGACGGCCGCGTCCGTCAGAAGAACCTCACCGACTACATGATCCCGACCGCGGTCGACGTCTGTCCGGCCGATACGGTCTTCATCGAGAATCCCTACGCCTTCGGTCCCTTCGGCGCGAAGGGCCTCGGCGAACTCACCCTCGTCGGCGGCGCCCCCGCCGTCGCGGCGGCGATCGAACATGCGATCGGAAGGAAAATCTCATCGATTCCGGCGACGCCCGAATCGATCATGGAGCTGATCGAACATGGCACGCGTTGAATTCAACCTGAACCACCGCGACGTCGTCTACGACGGCGACGCCTCCCGCCGCCTGCTCGACGTCCTCCGCATCGACTTCGGCCTCGTCGGCACGAAGGAGGGCTGCGGCGAGGGCGAATGCGGCGCCTGCTCGGTCCTGATCGACCACGCCCTCTACAACAGCTGCATGGTCCCCGTCGCGAACGCGCACGGACGCAGGATCGTCACGATCGAAGGATTCCGCGAATCCGAACGTTATCGCGTGATCGAAGCGAGCTTCCTGTCGGAAGGCGCGGTCCAGTGCGGCTTCTGCACGCCCGGAATGGTGCTCGCGGCCGAGGCGCTGCTTTCGAACGACCCGCATCCGACGGCAGCGGCCGTCGCCGACGCCCTCTCGGGCAACCTCTGCCGCTGCACCGGCTACCGCATGATCGTGCGCGCCGTCCTGCGCGCGTCGAAGGACGGTGAGGGGCTGTGGTGAACAAAGCGATTCCCGGATCCAGGCGCGAAGCCCTCGAACTCCTCGCCATCGGCGGCGGCCCCGTCGTCGCCGGCGGCACCGACCTGATGGTGAAGCGCCGCCGCTGGGCGGGCGTGTCGCCCGCGATCGCGGAAGGCGCCGTCTACGTCGCCAACCTGTCCGAACTCTCCCGTATCCGCGTGGACGCGGGTCTCGTCGAGATCGGCGCGACGGCGACGCTTTCGCAACTGCTCGTCCATCCGCTCGTCCCGGCGCTCCTGAAGGCCGCGATCCGCGTGACCGCGTCCCCCGGGATCCGCAACGCCGCGACCCTCGCCGGCAACCTGGCGAACGCCTCCCCGGCGGCCGACCCGGCGCTCGCGCTGGCGTGTCTCGACGCCGTCGTGCGGCTCGAGAGCGCCTCCGGTGTCCGCACCGTTCCGGTCGTCGGCTTTTCGACCGGCCCGGGAAAGACCGTCCTCCGTCCCGACGAGCTGATCACGGCGATCCTCGTTCCCTCCGACGACGGCGCGACCGTCCGTTTCGAGAAGGTCGGCGGCCGCAAGGCCGACGCGATCGCGAAGGTCGCCTTCGCCGGATTCGTCAAGGTCGACGACGGCGTCGTGACCCGTTTTTCGGTCGCGTTCGGCGCCGTCGGTCCGACGGTCGTGCGCGACGCGAAGATCGAGGAGTCGGCGACCGGGCTTTCCCTCGAGGAGCTGAAGCGGCAACTGCCCCGCATCCGCGAGACCTACGGCGTCGCGATCCGGCCGATCGACGACCAGCGCTCGACGGCGGACTACCGCCGCACCGTCGCGCTCAACCTGCTTTCCGACTTCATCGGGAGTCTCTAGTCAACCAGGCTTCACCAGGGAGGGAACCATGGGCAAACCGGAACGCGTCAGATTCGCCAGGGGTCTCGAGAAGGCCCCGCTGGTCCTGAAGAACGCGCACGTCGTCAACGTCTTCTCCGGCACGATCGACTTCTGCGACGTCGCCGTCGCCGAGGGCGTCGTCGTCGGCCTCGGGTCGTACGACGGTGTCGAGGAGATCGACCTCGAGGGGCGGTACCTGAGCCCCGGCTTCATCGACGGCCACGTCCATATCGAGTCCTCGATGCTCACGCCTCCCCAGTTCGCGCGCTGCGTACTGCCCTGGGGAACGACCGCGGTCGTCGCCGATCCGCACGAGATCGGCAACATCCGCGGCGTCGACGGCGTCCGCTACATGATCCGGGCCGCCGCCACGGTCCCGCTCGACGTCTTCATGATGATCCCCTCGTGCGTGCCGACGACCGTCTTCGAGACCGCCGGCGCGACGATCGGACACGAGGACGTCGCGGCGCTCGCGGGCGACCCGTCGGTGCTCGGCCTCGGCGAGGTGATGGATTACCCGCAGGTGCTTTCCGGCGGCCCGGAGATCTTCGCCAAGATCGCCGCCGTCGGGAACCGCCCGGTCGACGGGCATTCCCCGGCCGTGACGGGCAAGGACCTCTGCGCCTACGTCGGCGCCGGGATCCGGACCGACCACGAGTGCCGCACCCCGGCGGAACTCGCCGAGCGCGTCCGACTCGGGCAGTACGTCCATCTCCGCGAGGGATCGCACACCAAGAACCTGCTCGCGCTGCTTCCCGCGGTGAACGAGAAAAACCGCCACCGCGTCACCTTCTGCACCGACGACAAGCATCCCGAGGACATCCGTCGGGAAGGCCACATCAACCACAACGTCAAGCTCGCCATCGAGGCGGGGGTCGATCCGGTCGACGCGATCCGGATGGCGACCCTCAACACGGCCTGCTGCTACGGCCTGCAGGGCCGCGGGGCGGTCGCCCCGGGCTATCGCGCCGACCTCGTCGTGATCGACGATTTGAAGGCCATGGTCCCGTCGTTGGTGTTCAAGGACGGCGTCCTCGTCGCCCGCGACCGGGTCGCCCTCTTCGAGGTCCCGACGGTCCGGGACGGTCGCGTCGTCGACACCGTCCGCGTCGATCCGGCGAAGGTCTCCTTCGAACTCCGGCTCGGCAGGGACGCGGTCAAGGTGATCGGCCTCGATACCGCCAACGCCTCGACCAAGAAACTCGTCCGCGTCGTCGACCGGAAGGACGGGATCTACGTCCACGACCCCGCCCGCGACATCCTCAAGCTTGCCGTGATCGAACGTCACCGCGGCACCGGCAACGTCGGCCTCGGCCTCGTCGAAGGCTACGGCCTGAAGCGCGGTGCGGTCGCGATGACGATCGCCCACGACTCGCACAACCTGATCGTGATCGGCGATTCCGACCGCGACATGCGCCTCGCGGTCGAGCGGATCGTCGCGATCGGCGGCGGGATCGCCGTCGTGAAGGACGGCGCCGTCGCCGAATGCCTGCCGCTCGAAGTCGGCGGGATCATGACCACGGCGGACGCCTCCGTCGTCGTCGAACGGCTCGAGGCGATGCGCGCGGTCGTGCGCACCATGGGCGTCGACGCGAGCCTCGAGGATCCGTTCCTCGCGCTCGGGTTCCTTTCGCTTCCGGTGATTCCGGAACTCAAGCTCACCGACATGGGACTGTTCGACGTCCCGCTCTTCCGGCTCGTGCCGATCGAGGAATGACATGGCGAAGATCCTATGCCTCGAATGCACCCTGTGCGGAAGAAGACATCCCTACGATCCCGGACTGCACGTCTGTCCCGCCTGCGGCGAACAGGGCGTGCTCGACGTCCGCTACGACTACGACGCGATCGCGAGGACCTTCACGAAGGCGACGCTTGCGGCCGACCCCGACCGCACGATGTGGCGCTACCTGCCGCTTCTGTCGATCGTCGGCGACGGCCACGAACGCACCCTCCGGACCGGCTTCACGCCGCTCTACCGGGCGACACGCCTGGGCGCCGACCTCGGTCTCGACGTCCTCTACGTGAAGGACGAGGGCGTCAATCCGACGGCCTCGATGAAGGACCGCGCCTCGGCGGTCGCGGTGCTCGACGCGCTCGCGCTCGGCGCCCGTACGGTCGCCTGCAGTTCGACCGGGAACGCCGCCTCCTCGCTTGCCGGTCAGGCGGCCCGGATGGGCCTCTCCTCGGTCATCTTCGTTCCGCGGCGGGCACCCGTCGGGAAACTCAACCAGCTTCTCGCGTACGGCTCGACCGTGATCATGGTCGACGGCGACTACAAGGCCGCCTTCGACTTGTCGAAGCGGGCGATCCGCCACTACGGCTGGTACGACCGGAACGCCGCGATCAACCCGCATCTCGTCGAGGGCAAGAAGACGATGTCGCTCGAAATCGCCGAACAGCTCGGCTGGGACGTTCCCGACTGGGCGGTGGTGGCGGTCGGCGACGGCTGCACGGTCGCGGGACTGTACAAGGGCTTCTACGACCTCTTCCGGCTCGGCTTCACGAACCGGATCCCGAAGATCCTCGGCGTCCAGGCGTCCGGCTGCCGGCCGTTCGTCGACGCCTGGGAGCAGAACGAACCGCTCCGCGAGGCGGAGGAGGACACGATCGCGGATTCGATCGCGGTCGGGATCCCGCGCAACCCGGTCAAGGCGATGCGGGCGGTGCGCGATTCCGGCGGCACCTGGATTTCCGTCCCCGACGAGGAGATCCTGGCGATGATGAAGGACCTCGGAAGGACCGAGGGAATCTTCGGCGAACCGGCCGGCGTCGCCGGCCTCGCCGGCCTGAAGGCCGCCGTCGCCCGCGGTCTCGTGAAGAAGGGCGAATCCGTCGTCTGCGCGATGACGGGCAACGGCCTCAAGGACCCGGCGAACGCCGCCCGGGCCGTGGGTTCCCCGATCCTCCTGAAACCGGACCTGGAAGCCCTGATAGACTATATCGACAGACATCATGCGGAGGTGCATGCGCAATGAACAAGATCCCCTACGGTCCCACCTACGAGGAGATGCTTCACCCCGAGAAGGCCGACAAGGCCGTCCGGGCCAGGGCGCTCTCGGCCAAGACCGAGAACGAACTCGATCCGATCAACCTGTTCAACATCACCTGGAAGGACGCCAAGAACCGGGTCCAGAAGATCGTGTTGCCGAAGGCGCTCACGGGCGTCGACGCGAACGTCGTCGTCCTGCTCGGAAAGACCTTTCCTTCGGGATCGCACAAGGTCGGTCCGGCCTACGCGACCCTGATCGAGGGCTGCGTCGACGGCGACATCGTCCCTGGCACGCACACGATCCTCGGTCCCTCGACCGGCAACTTCGGGATCGGCGTCTCCTACATCTGCAACCTGATGAAGTACGACGCGATCGTGATCATGCCCGACAACATGTCGAAGGAGCGCTACGAGCGGATCCGCCGCTACGGCGCGAAGCTCGACCTCACCCCGGGCACCGAGTCGGACGTGATCCTCACGCTCGAACGGACCTACGAACTCAAGAAGGATCCGAAGAACCGCTCGCTCGCGCAGTTCGAACTGATGCCGAACTACCGCTTCCACCGCCACGTCACGGGTCATTCCTGCATCGAGGCCGTGAAGGGCGTCGGGAACGGCCGGATCGCCTGCTTCACCTCGGCTCCCGGCAGCGCCGGGACGCTCGCCGCGGGCGATGCGATCAAGGAGGCCTTCCCCGAGGCCAAAGTGGTCGCGCTCGAGCCGTACGAATGCTCGACGCTCACCGACGGCGGCCGCGGCCAGCATCGCATCGAGGGCATCGGCGACAAGATGTGCACGCTGATCCACAACGTCCTCAACACCGACTTCGTCGCGACGATCGCGGACGACGACTGCGTGAAGGGACTCAAGGTCCTGCACGACGCCCCCGACGTTCTCGTCGAGGCGGGCATCTCGCGGACGACCGCCGAAGGTCTCAGGGAACTGTTCGGCGTCTCCTCCGTCTGCAACATCCTCGGCGCCATCAAGATGGCGAAGTATCTGAAGCTCGGCCCCGAGGACAACGTCGTGACGATCGCCACCGACGGCTTCGACCGCTACGACTCGGTGATCGCCGACCTCGATCGGCGCGTCCTCGAGACGGCGCCGTTCGTGCTGCGCCGCTGGTTCCGCGACATCTTCCTCAAGGCCGGGACCGACGGCATCCTCGACGTCCGCGGCGCGGCCGCGAAGGAGCGGCTCTTCGCCCAGAAGGAGAAGGACTGGCTCCCCTTCGGCTATTCGAAGGAGTATCTGGACGCGATGCGGAATCCCTCGTTCTGGGACCACGAGTACCGCAAGATCGCGGACTACGACGCGAAGATCCGCGCGATGAGGTAGCATCGTGAAGCGCGACTATGCATCGATCCGCCGGCTGGCGGAAACGTACCGTCCGGACATCGTCCGGTTCCTCCGGGACATGATCCGGATTCCCTCCGAATCGTGCGGCGAACGCGAAGTCGTCCTCCGCATCGCGAAGGAGATGGAGGACGTCGGGTTCGACGAAGTCCGGATCGACGCGATGGGCAACGTCCTCGGGCGGATCGGCCGCGGAAAGCACTTGATCGCGATGGACGCCCACATCGACACCGTCGGGATCGGCGACATCCGCAACTGGTCCTTCGACCCCTACGAGGGCAAGGAGGACGAACGGTGCGTCTACGGCCGCGGCGGCTCGGACCAGGAGGGCGGGATGGCCTCGATGGTCTACGCCGGCAAGATCCTGAAGGACCTCGGGCTCGAGGACGACTGCACCCTCCTCGTCACCGGCACGGTCCAGGAGGAGGACTGCGACGGCCTCTGCTGGCAGTACCTGATCGAACGCGAGGGCATCCGCCCCGCATTCGTCGTGATCACCGAACCGACCGCCTGCCGGATCTACCGCGGGCATCGCGGCCGGATGGAGATCCGAGTCTCGACCCGCGGCGTCTCCTGCCACGGCAGCGCCCCCGAGCGCGGCGACAACGCGATCTACAAGATGGCGCCGATCCTGCTCGAACTGCAGGAACTGCACGGCCGGCTGAAGGACGACCCCTTCCTCGGGAAGGGCTCGCTCACCGTCTCCGAAATCTTCCACAGCTCGCCCTCGCGCTGCGCCGTCGCCGACGGCTGCGCGATCTCGGTGGACCGCCGCCTCACCGCCGGCGAGACCTACGAGAGCGCGCTTCAGGAGATCCGCGACCTGCCCTCGGTCAGGCGGGCGGGCGCGGTCGTCGAGATGTACCGGTACGACCGGCCGTCGTACACCGGTCTCGTCTATCCGACCGACTGCTACTTCCCGACGTGGGTCCTCGAGAAGGACCATCCCGTCCTGAAGGCGGCCGTCGGCGCCTACGAGCGCCTCTTCGAGGAAAAGCCCGTCGTCGACAAGTGGACCTTCTCGACGAACGCGGTGACGATCATGGGACGGCACGGAATCCCCTGCGTCGGGTTCGGACCCGGACGCGAGGAGGAGGCCCACGCCCCGAACGAAAAGACCTACAAGGACGAACTCGTGAAGGCGGCGGCGTTCTACGCCGCGCTCCCCGGCGTCTACATGGACGGCCTCAAGGGCCGCAAGGAGGAATAGCGTCATGCAACCCCTGTTCAAAGGAAGACACTTCATCACCCTCGAGGAATGGTCGAAGCCCGAAATCGACAAGCTGCTCGAGGTCTCCAAAGAGCTCAAGCACGATTTCCGCAGTAACGTCCCGACCCCCTACCTCACCGACAAGACGGCGTTTCTGATGTTCTTCGAGCAGTCCACCCGTACCCGCAACTCGATGGAGTCCGGTCTCGCCCAGCTCGGCGGACACGCCACCTTCCTCGATACCTCGATGATGCAGGTGTCCCACGGCGAATCCGCCAAGGACACCGCCATCATCCTCTCCTCCTACGGCCACGGCATCGCCTGCCGCAACTGCTTCTGGGAGGTCGGGAACAAGTACCTCCGCGAGATGGCGAAGTGGTCCACCGTCCCGATCATGAGCCTCCAGGACGACCTCTACCATCCGATGCAGGCGCTCGCCGACCTGATGACCATCCAGGAGGTCAAGGGCGAAACGAAACGCCTCAAGGTCTCGATCATCTGGGCGTTCGCGACCACCCACAAGAAGCCGATCTCGGTCCCGCTTTCGCAGATCCTGCTCTTCCCGCGCTACGGGATGGACGTCACCCTCGCCTATCCGGAGGGATATCCGCTCCCCGACTGGGCGATCGCGAAGGCGCGGAAGAACGCGCTCGAGAACGGCGGCTCCTTCCGCATCACCCACGACATGAAGGAAGCCTACGAGGGCGCCGACGTCGTGATCCCGAAGAACTGGGGATCCTGGGTCGCGAACACCTCGACGCAGGTCGTCGACGAGAACCTCGTGAAGAACAAGTCGTGGAAGTGCACCGAAGCGATGATCGCGCTTTCGAAGCCGGACGTCTCCTACATGCACGCCCTCCCCGCCGACCGCGGGAACGAGGTCGAGGACTCCGTCATCGACGGACCGCACTCGATCGTCTACCAGGAGGCCGAGAACCGGCTTCACACCGCCAAGGCCGTCATGGCCTTGACGATGGGCGACAAGTAGACCGCCACATGAAGAAAACAGGTTCGGTCTCCGAAAGGGGATCGAACCTGTTTTCGTTTCTTCAGCGGAGCGCGTCCGGATCGTACGGGGCGCGGGCGACGCCGGAACGGATCGCCGCCGCGCGGACGGCCGCGGCGACGCGGGCGTGCACGGTTCCGTCGAGCGGCGAGGGGATGACGGATTCCGGGGAGAGGATTTCGAGCGGGACGGAATCGGCGATCGCCAACGATGCGGCCACCATCATCCCGGCGTCGATGTCGCGGGCGCGGACGTCGAGCGCGCCGCGGAAGATGCCGGGGAAGCAGAGGAGGTTGTTGATCTGGTTGGGATGTTTCGAACTGCCGGTGCCGACGACCGCGGCACCGGCGGCGAGGGCTTCGTAGCGGGTGATCTCGGGAATCGGATTGGCGAGCGGAAAGACGATCGCACCCGGGTTCATCGAGCGCACCATCGCGGCATCGACGCATCCGGGCACGGACACGCCGATGAAGACATCGGCGCCATGGAGCGCATCGCGAAGCGTCCCCCGGAGTCCGCGGCGGTTGGTCTTCGCGGCAAGCGCCTTGTGGGCTTGGGAGAGCGCGGGGTCGCCGTGAAAGAGGATCCCCAGGCGGTCGCAGGCGATCACGTCGCCGACGCCGAGGTCGAGCAGAAACTCCGCGATCGCGGTGCCGGCCGCACCGGCGCCGTTCACGACGACGCGGACGGACGCGAGGTCCTTTCCGACGACCCTAAGGGCGTTTCGCAGGGCGGCGCCGACGACGACGGCGGTGCCGTGCTGGTCGTCGTGGAAGACGGGGATGTCGCAGATCGCTTTCAGGCGCCGTTCGATCTCGAAACAGCGCGGGGCGGAGATGTCCTCGAGGTTGATCCCGCCGAAGCTGCCGGCGAGGAGGGAAACGCATCGCACGAACTCGTCGGGATCCTTCGAACGGACGCAGAGCGGAATCGCGTCGACGTCGCCGAAGGTCTTGAAAAGGAGCGCCTTGCCCTCCATCACCGGCATCCCGGCCTCGGGGCCGATGTCGCCGAGGCCGAGGACGGCGGTGCCGTCGGTGATCACGGCGACGGTGTTGTGGCGGCGGGTGTAGAGGTAGGAAAGGTCGGGATCCTTCTGGATCAGAAGGCACGGTTCGGCGACGCCGGGGGTGTAGGCGAGGGACAAGGTGGCGCGGTCGGCGATCTCGATCCGGGGTGCGACCTCGATCTTCCCGCGCAGCCGTTCGTGGAGCAGGAGCGCTTCGGACTTGTCGGCCATGGGTCCCTCAGTAGTTCGTCTTGGCTTCGAGCCGGTTGTACTGGTCGAAAAGCGAAAGGCATTCGTCGCGGTCGATCATCGTCATCTTCTGCTGGAGCGCCTTCTTCGACATCTTGTAGAACTCCATGTCGCGGAAACCGATCTTCTCGGTGTCGGCGACGGTGCAGCCGTAGTAGACATTCCCGATGTTCGCCCAGTAGATCGCCCAGAGACACATCGGGCAGGGCTCGGCGGTGCTGTAGAGTTCGCATCCCGAGAGGTCGAAGGTGCCGAGCTTCTTCGAGGCGCGGCGGATCGCGACGATCTCGCCGTGGGCGGTCGGGTCGTGCGAGACGACGACGCGGTTGTGGCCCTTGGCGACGATCTTCCCGTCCTTCACGACGACGGCGCCGAACGGCCCGCCGTCATTGACCGCGATGCCCTTTTCGGCTTCGCGGATCGCGGTCTTCATGTACTTGTTCATGCGGTTCACCCTTTCGGTTCATGGTTGCGCTTACATTATACCAAATGACGAGCGGATTGTCTTCGCCATTCGGTGAAAACCGTCCATCCTTCGATCCCGTCGGGTCGCGTGCGGGGCCGTCGCGGCGTTTCCGTGAATTTGCGACCGTCGCGATCGTATCTATGATACGAATCTCGCCGTCCACGCAACTTTTTTGCGCAAAGGTATGGATTTTTCCGAAAAGGTTTGGTATAAGAGAGTCGAGGGGTGCCTCCGCATCCCCGTCGGACGATCGCATCATGCAAGGATCCACGTCGCTTCTCGCTTCACGACAAACCGCGGGGGGGCCCGCGGTCGCAAGTCCTCACGAGGGGAACCGGATGACGATCCAGAACCAGAACGCATCTGTTTCGGAACGATCCATGGTTTGGCTTTTCCAGATCAATCGCTTGAACGTCGATCGCACCGTCGGGAATCTTCCGACCCGGCCGCCGGAGAATCTCGCAAGCGAACCACCGAACACGATCCAGGGAACGCTTCAGCATCGATCCATCGTCAGTACCCAGAGCACGTCCGACGTCATCGCATCACGATCGCTTTGCTTCACCCCTCGCCCACGTCATCTGGCGTCACAGGCGGAACGGTTCCGGCGGACCGTTCCGCCTTCCTTTTGCGCCTGCGCGCAGTTGACAACGCTTTCACCCCGTGTTATGATGGTTACGGCATCGATAAAACTGCATCGCATCGCAGAGGTGCGGCGTCGCGGGTAGGCCGGCGATGCGAACGGGACGGATCCCGGACGCGTCGGCCGAAGGGCGACGTCGTCGGTGGCACGACCGGGTCCGTCCGGCCGCGCCAGGCGTCGGACCCCACGTTTCCGCCGCTGTCATCGTTCGGATGAAGAGCTGTCATGGTTACGACATGACGGCTTTATTTTTTTCAAGGAGGCGGATATCCATGAATCGAAAGACGATCGAAACCCTGCGCGTGGGCGACACCGCGTCGCTCTCGAAATCGTTTACGGAAGCGGACGTCGCCGGTTTCGCGGCGGTGTCGGGCGACCATAATCCCGCCCACATGGACGAAGCGTACGCGAAGGACACGGTCTTCGGCGCGCGCATCGTCCACGGCATGCTCGTCGGCTCGCTCTTCAGCGCGATCCTCGGCACCGAGCTGCCCGGGCTCGGCAGCATCTACACCCACCAGACGCTCAAGTTTACGAAGCCGGTCTATCTCGGCGACGCGGTCACCGCGACGGTGACGGTGCGCGAGCTGATTCCGGAGAAGAACCGCGTGATCCTCGATACGGTCGCGGTCAACCAGAAGGGCGAGACGGTGATCGTCGGCGAAGCCGTGATCATGCCGCCGAAGGGGGAATAGCATGAGAGGTTTTCTGACATCGCATGAACTCGGACGCTTCTTCCGCGACGGGATGACCGTCATGGTCGGCGGTTTTCTCGCCAACGGATCGCCGGAACGGCTCGTCTCGGCCCTCCTCGCCTCGGGCGCGAAGGACCTCGTCGTGATCGCCAACGACGGCGGCTGGGAGGATCGCGGCGTCGGCCGCCTGATCGTCGCCGGCCGCGTGAAGAAGCTGATCGCTTCGCACATCGGCACCAATCCGTCCGCCGGAAGGATGATGCAGGAGGGTTCGATGAAGGTCGAGCTCGTCCCCCAGGGGACGCTCGCCGAACGGATCCGCGCCCACGGCGCCGGTCTCGGCGGCGTGCTCACCCCGACCGGGCTCGGCACCGTCGTCCAGGAAGGCAAGCGCACGATCGAGGCGAACGGGCGCGAATGGCTCTTCGAGGAGCCGCTCGGCGCCGACGTCGCCCTTCTCGGCGGCGCGATCGCCGACCGCTTCGGGAACCTTTCCTTCCGCGGCTCGCAGCGCAACTTCAATCCGGTGATGGCGACGGCCGCGGCCGTCGTTCTGGCCGAACCGTACGAGATCAAGGACGCCCTCGACCCCGAGTACGTCGTGGTCCCCCACCCGCTCGTCGATTACGTTCTGGAGGACTGAGGCCATGGAAGACAAGTTCGTCATCGCCCGCCGCATCGCCCTCGAACTCGAGGACGGCGACCTCGTCAACCTCGGCATCGGCACGCCGACCCTCGTCGCCGACTTCATCCCGAAGGACAGGCGCGTCACGCTCCAGAGCGAGAACGGCATCATCGGGATCGGACCGCTCTCGGAAACCCCGACCGGTTCCTGCAACGCCGGCGGCCAGCACGCAACGATCGTCCCGGGAGGCTCGTTCTTCGATTCGACGCTCTCGTTCTCGATCATCCGCGGCGGCCACGTCGACGTCACCGTCCTCGGCGCCCTCGAGGTGGACGCCGAAGGTTCGCTCGCGTCCTGGATCATCCCGGGCAAGAAGGTCCCCGGGATGGGCGGGGCGATGGACCTCGTCGTCGGCGCGAAGAAGGTCATCGTCGCCACGACCCACACCAACAACGGCAGGCCGAAGATCCTGAAGAGGTGCGCGCTTCCGCTCACGGCGCGCCGCGAGGTCGACCTGATCGTCACCGAACTCGCCGTGATCGCCGTCGAGGAAGGCGGCCTCCGGCTGCTTGAAGTCCATCCCGACCATACGGTCGCGGAAGTCGTCGCCCTCACCGAAGCGCCGCTTCGAGTCGACGGCGTCGTCCCCATGAAAGGAGTCGAAAAGGCATGAAAACGACACTCAGGATGCGTCTTTCCCAACAGGACGCCCATTACGGCGGAAACCTCGTCGACGGCGCGAAGGCGCTCGCCCTCTTCGGCGACGCCGCCACCGAACTCCTGATCCGCCACGACGGCGACGAGGGTCTCTTCCGCGCCTACGAATCGGTCGAGTTCCTCGCGCCCCTCCGCGCCGGCGACTTCGTCGAGGTCACTGCCGAGATCGTCGCCGTCGGGAACACCTCGCGCAAGATGGCCTTCGCGCTCCATAAGGTCGTCGCCGCCCGTCCCGACCTCTCGGCGTCGGCCGCCGACGCCCTCGAGGAGCCGATCCTCTGCGTCACCGCGGTCGGCACCTGCGTCGTCCCGAAGGGCTGCCAGCGGCAGGGCTGAAGCCTTGGAACCGCTCATCATCACCTGCGCCGTCACCGGCGCGGAAGTGACCAAGGAACAGAACCCGGCGGTCCCCTACACCGTCGCCGAACTGGCCGAGGCGGCCCGGGGTGCGGCGGAGGCGGGGGCCTCCGTGATCCATCTGCACGCCCGCACCGACGACGGCCGTCCGACCCAGGACGCCGCGCGCTTCCGGGAGATCATCGAGGCGATCCGCGCCGCCGCGCCGGACGTCATCGTCCAGGTCTCGACCGGCGGCGCCGTCGGGATGTCACGCGCCGAACGGCTCCAGCCGGTCTCGCTTTCCCCGGAGATGGCGACGCTCGACTGCGGTACGCTCAACTTCGGCGGCGACGACATCTTCGTCAACACCGAGAACGACATCATCGCCTTCGCGAAGGCGCTCCAGGACGCGCACGTCGCGAAGGAGCTCGAATGTTTCGAGAAGGGGCACGTGGACACCGTCCTCCGGCTCGCGCGGAAGGGATTCGTCAAGCCGCCCTTCCACTTCTCGTTCGTGCTCGGCGTGAACGGCGGGATGACCGGCGAGGAACGCGACTTCCGCTTCCTCCGCGAAAGCATCCCGGCGGACGCCACCTACAGCGTCGCCGGCATCGGTAGGTACGAGTTTCCGCTCGCGGAACTCGCGATCGCCGACGGCGGCCACGTCCGCGTCGGCCTCGAGGACAACCTGTACGTCGAGAAGGGCGTGCTCGCATCCTCGAACGCGCAGCTCGTCGCCAAGGTCGCGGCGATGGCGGTCCGCCACGGACGCCGCGTCGCCACGCCCGTCGAGGCGCGGAGGATCCTGGGAATGGAGGGAAGACGATGACGAAACCATGTCCTTACGGGACGCACCGCGTCCTGTCGCCCGCCGGGGCGTTGCCCCAGGCGGCGGACGTCCTCGACAACCGCCTGCCGATCCGCGAGAACGAACTCCTGATCGCCGTCGAGACGCTCAACGTCGATTCCGCGAGCTTCCACCAGATCATGGGAGCCTGCGGCGGCGACGAGAAGAAGATGGCTGAGATGATCATGGACATCGTCACGCGGCGCGGGAAACTCCAGAATCCCGTGACCGGATCCGGGGGGATGCTTCTCGGGACGGTCAGGGAGGTCGGGTCCGCCTTCCCCGGCAAGGCGAAGCCGGGCGACCGGATCGCGACGCTCGTGTCGCTCTCGCTCACGCCGCTCTCGATCCGTTCGATCAGGAAGATCCACATGGAGAACGACCAGGTCGACGTCGACGCCGACGCGATCCTGTTTTCCACCGGCATCTACGCGAAGATTCCCGCCGACCTCGACCAGAAGGTCGTGATGTCCGCGCTCGACGTCGCCGGCGCGCCGGCGCAGGTGCATCGGCTCGTGAATCCCGGTTCATCCGTCCTGATCCTCGGCGCCTCGGGCAAGTCGGGCGTGCTCTGCGCATTTCAGGCGAAACTCGACGCCGGTCCCGAAGGACACGTCGTCGGGGTCGTGAACGACCTCAAGCAGCTGCCCGAACTCGAAGCACTGCACGCCTGCGACGAGATCGTCGTCGCCGACGCCCGCGACCCGATGGACGTCTACCGGAAGGCGCTCGAGGCCAACGGCGGACGGAAGTACGACCTGACGGTGAACGTGGTGAACGTCGCCGGTACGGAGATGGCCTCGATCCTGCCCACGAGGGACGACGGCATCGTCTATTTCTTCTCGATGGCGACCTCGTTCTCGCGTGCCGCGCTCGGCGCCGAAGGCGTCGCCAGCGGCGCCACGATGATGATCGGAAACGGCTACACCGCCGGACACGCCGACTTCACGATCGACCTCATCAGGAAATCGCCCGAGCTCTACCGGCTCTTCCGGAAGCGCTACGGCGGAAAGGAGTGACACCCCATGCTCGTCAAGAACGACAGCTATCTGAAACGCAAGGCGATCCTGTTCCCGAACGTCACGGACGCCGAATGGAACGACTGGAAGTGGCAGGTGCGAAACCGCGTCACCTCCGTCGAGCAGCTGAAGAAGTACATCGCCCTTACCCCGAAGGAAGAGGAGGACATTCGCGCCGTCCTCGGCAAGTTCCGGATGGCGATCACCCCCTACTACCTCACCCTGATCGATCCCGACGATCCGGACGATCCCGTCCTCCTGCAGTCGGTCCCGTCGATCGGCGAACTGTACGTGAGCCCCGTCGACATGGCCGACCCGCTCGACGAGGACAAGGACTCGCCCGTCCCCGGCCTCACCCACCGCTATCCCGACCGCGTCCTGTTGCTCGTCACCGACATGTGCGGGATGTACTGCCGCCACTGCACGCGGCGCCGCTTCGCCGGACAGAAGGACGGCGAGTCGACGAAGGAGCGGATCGAGAAGGGGATCGACTACATCCGGAGGACTCCCGAGGTGCGGGACGTCCTGCTTTCCGGCGGCGACGTGCTTCTGCTTTCCGACGAGAAGCTCGAGTGGGTCATCTCCGAACTCCGCAAGATCGACCACGTCGAGATCATCCGGCTCGGGACGCGCACGCCCGTCGTGCTCCCCTCCCGGATCACCGACGGTCTCGTCGCGATGCTTCGAAAGTACCACCCGATCTGGGTCAACACCCATTTCAACCACTACAACGAAATCACCTCGGAATCGGCCGCGGCGATCGCGAAGCTCGCCGACGCCGGCATCCCGCTCGGCAACCAGTCGGTCCTGCTCCGCGGCGTGAACGACTGCGTCAACATCATGCGCACGCTCGTCACGCGGCTTGCGCAGATGCGCGTCCGTCCCTACTACATCTACCAGTGCGACCTCTCGATGGGCATCGAGCATTTCCGCACGCCGATCTCGAAGGGGATCGAGATCATCGAGGGCCTCCGCGGCCACGTTTCAGGCTTCTGCGTCCCGACCTTCGTCGTCGACGCCCCGGGTGGCGGCGGGAAGATCCCGGTGATGCCCAACTACGTCCTCTCGATGTCGCCGTCACGCACGGTCCTGCGCAACTACGAGGGCGTCATCACCACCTACACCGAGCCCGCCGAATACGACGACACCTGCGACTGCGAGCTTTGCGCGAACCAGAAGCCGCACGACGGCGTCTCAAGCCTGCTGGCGGGCAAGCGACTTTCGATCGAGCCGAAGCACCTCGAAAGAAGGGAACGGTCATCGAAAGGCTGAGACGGCTGGTCGGCGACCACACCGTCGTCTCGATCGTCGGCAATGCCAAGAACGCCGGCAAGACGACGGTGCTGAACGCGCTCGTCCCGACCTATTCCGACGTCACGGTCGGCGTCACCTCGGTCGGGCTCGACGGCGAGGAACTCGACGCCGTCACCTATCTTCCCAAGCCGCGCATCCGGCTCACCGCCGGGACCCTCTGCGCGACCGCCGAGGACTGCCTGAGGACGGCCGAGGCGAAGACCCGGATCGTCCGCCGCACCGGGATCATGACCGGACTCGGCGAGATCGTCGTGGTCGAAGTCCTGTCCGAAGGGATCCTCCTCGTCGGCGGTCCGTCCACGGCCTCCGCGACCGAGGAGATCGTCCGCATCCTCCGCGGACTCGGCGCCAGGCGCATCTTCCTCGACGGCGCCTTCGCCCGCGGCTCGCACGCCGCGGCCGGCGAGGCGATGGTCTACGTCGCCGGCGCCCACCTGTCGGCCTCGATGGACGCGGTCGTCCGCGCCGCGAAATACGCGGTCGCGAAGTTCACGCTCCCCGCCGTCGATCCGGCGCTCTCGTTCCTCGAAGCCGTCGACGCGATCGGCTGGATCGACGTCGACCATCGATTCCATCCGCTCGACGTCCCGTCCGCGGTCGGTTCCGCCGACGCCGTCCTCGACCGCGTTCCGCCGGCCGCCCGCTGGCTGTACCTGCCGAAGGCGCTCGGACCGACGTTCGCCCGCCGCTTCGTCGATCGCCGCACCGGACACGATTGCGGCCTCGTCGTCCGCGGTCCGCTTTCGATCGTCGCCGACGGCGACGCGCTCCGCCACCTGTTTCTGCTCGGGCGCGATATCCGCGTCCTGACCCCGATGAAGGTCCTCTTCGTCGGCGCCAACCCGTTTTCACCCGCCGGGCACCGCTTCGACCGCGAGGCGTTTCTCGACGCACTGTCCGACGCGACCGGCCTTCCGGCCGTCGACGTCATGGAGGAATCCGCATGAGAACCTACGACAAGCTCAACCTCGACCGGAAGAAGATCGCCGAATGCCGGGCGTATGCGAAACGCATCGGCGAGACGACCCAGACCTTCATCGACGCGCACACGACCGTCGCCGTCGAACGTACCGTCCTGCGCCTCTGCGGCGTCGACGGCATCGACCGGTTCGACGTCCCGATCCCCAACCTGATGGTCGATGACGTGAACAGGCACGGCGACCTCTCCCGCGGCGTCTCGGTCTATCTTGCGAGCGCCCTCAAGGCCATCGGACTCGACCTGGACGCGTTCGTCTCGGCTTTCGCCGACGGCAAGGCGACGCTTTGCGGTCATCCGCTTCTCGGAAACGACGAGGCGCGGCGGATCCTGAAACCGTACCTCGACCGCAAGTTCGCAAGGATCGACGAGAACCGCGCGACCCGCGACGCCTACGTCCGGCGCTTCGGGAAACGCGACTGCGAGATCTACCTGATCGTCGCCACCGGGAACATCTACGAGGACGTCGTCCAGGCGCAGGCGGCCGCGGAGGCGGGCGCCGACATCATCGCCGTGATCCGTTCGACCGGCCAGTCGCTCCTCGACTTCGTGCCCTATGGAGCGACGACCGAGGGCTTCGGCGGCACGTTCGCCACCCAGGAGAACTTCCGGATCATGCGCAAGGCCCTCGACGAAACCTCGGAAAAGGTCGGCCGGTACATCAAGCTGGTCAACTACGCCTCCGGTCTCTGCATGCCGGAAATCGCCGCGATGGGCGCTTTGGAACGACTCGACGTGATGTTGAACGACTCCATGTACGGGATCATCTTCCGCGACATCAACATGCGACGCACGCTCGTCGACCAGCATTTTTCGCGCTCTCTCAACGCCTACGCCGGAATCGTCATCAACACCGGCGAGGACAATTATCTGACGACTTCGGACGCCGTCGACAAGGCCCACACGGTTCTCGCCAGCCAGTTCATCAACGAACGCTTCGCGATCCAGGCGGGGCTTCCTCCCGAACAGACGGGACTCGGACATGCCTTCGAGATCGATCCCGCGATCGGAAACGGCTTCCTCTACGAGATCGCGCAGGCGGAGATGGCGCGCGAGATCTTCCCCGACTGTCCGCTCAAGTACATGCCGCCGACGAAACACTCCACCGGCAACATCTTCCAGACGCACGCGATGGACACGCTCTTCAACACCGCGACGACGATGACGGGCCAGTCGATCCACCTGCTCGGAATGATGACCGAAGCGATCCACACGCCCTTCCTCGCCGACCGCCACCTCGCCGTCGAAAACGCCAAGATGGTACAGACCACGATGGGCGCGATCTACGACGAACTGCGGTTCGCTCCCGACGGAATCGTCGTGAAACGGGCCCATCAGGTCCTCGAGGAGGCGCGCGCGATGCTCGAGAAGATCGCGGGCACCTCGCTCTTCGATGCGCTCGAACGCGGCGACTTCGCCGACATCAGGCGCTCCCGCGACGGCGGGAAGGGCCTCGAAGGCGTCGTCGCGAAGCATCCGGACTACATGAACGCCGCCTTCGAGCGGCTCAGGGAGGGACGCCGATGAACATCCGACCCTATGGCGACACGTCCAACGACGGGAAGGTCCAGCTGTCCTTCACCCTGCCCGTGAAGGCGGGGGCGAAGGGCATCGAGTGCGCGAAGGAATTCGCGCGGCAGATGGGGATGATCGACCCGAACGTCGTCCACTGCGAACCGATGGGCGAGGTCTTCTCGATGTACGTGGTCTACGGGCGCACGCCGTTCTTGGTCGACCCCGACCGGATCGCCGTGAGCGAACTCGAGACCCCGGCGCTGTCGATGGAGGAGGTCGAACGCCTGATCGAGGAGAAGCTCGGGCGCGACGTCGTCTTCGTCGGCGCCTCGACCGGGACCGACGCCCACACCGTCGGGATCGACGCGATCATGAACATGAAGGGCTACGCGGGTCACTACGGTCTCGAACGCTACCGGCACGTGAAGACCTGCAACATGGGGTCGCAGGTGTCCAACGAGGCCTTCGTGAAGAAGGCGAGGGAACTGAAGGCCGACGTCCTGCTCGTCAGCCAGACGGTGACCCAGAAGGACGTCCACCTCGCGAACATGGTCGAACTCGTCGAACTGCTCGAAGCCGAGAAGATGCGCGACGACGTGATCCTGATCGCCGGCGGCGCCCGCATCACCCACGAACTCGCGAAGGAACTCGGCTACGACGCCGGTTTCGGACCGAAGAAGTACGCCGAGGACGTCGCGACCTACGCGGTCCTCGAACTGATCCGCCGCAAGGACCGGGGCTGACGCCTCGGTCTTTTCATTGTTCGTTTCTTGTGATGAAACCATCACGATGTTCACCGATCCTTGGCAAAACCGACATCGTCTTCTCACAGACCGAACCTATAATGGGGCTGGAAACGAATCGGAGGAACGGTCCTCCGACCGCCGAAAGGGGCACCCCATGAAGAAGACCCTCCTGCTGTTCGCATCGCTCTTGATCGTGCTCGCAATCGCCGGCTGCTCGCTCGACACGACCGCCGGCGTCTTCACCGGAACGCCGACGTACGACGACGAGGACGACGAGGACGTCGTGACCACCGTCGCCGGCTCCTCCGACATCACCTTCACCACAACCGCCGTGACGATCACGACCGCCAACGGAACAGCGTCGACGACGCTTCCCGCCGGGTCGACGATATCGATCGACGCCGGCGGCGTCTACGTGATCACCGGCGCCGGCGAGGGCAACATCGTCGTCTCCGCCGGCAAGGACGAGACCGTGACGCTGGTGCTTTCCGGATGCGACCTGACGAGTCCCGACGGACCGGTCATCCTCGCCGAACAGTCCGGCAAGCTCATCCTCAATCTCGCCGACGGCACCGCGAACCGCCTCGCCGACCGCGCCGGGTCGACCTCCGACATCCATAGCGTCGTCTTCTCCAACGACGACGTCACGATCAACGGCACCGGCTCGCTGACGATCGAGGCGAACGTCGGAAACGGCCTGAACACGGACGACGACCTCGTCATCACGAACGGTACGATCGCGATCACGGCCGAGAACAACTGCCTCAAGGCGAACGACTCGATTACGATCAAGGACGCGACCCTGACGCTGACCGCCGGCAACGACGCGATCCACTGCGAGAACGCGGAAAGCGCCGAGAACGGCCTGATCACGATCGAAAGCGGCGTCTTCACGATCTCGGCGTACGGCGACGGGCTCGACGCATCGCATGCCGTCACGATTTTCGACGGGACGTTCATGATCGTCTCCGGCGTGAACAACGCCTCGATCGCGACCGTCTCCGGCAAGGGCATCAAGGCGACGGACGCCGTCGCGATCGCCGGCGGTACCATCGACATCGTCTCGAAGGACGACGCGATCCATGCGAACGGCACGGTCGTCGTCGCCGGCGGATCGATCGCCATCACCTCGAACGACGACGGGATCCACGCGGACGAGACGCTGTCGATCGAAGGCGGCGAGATCGACATCCGGAAATCCTACGAAGGACTCGAGTCGCTCGCGATCGCCGTTTCCGGCGGGACCGTCCGCATCAAGGCATCCGACGACGGGATCAACGGCGCCGGCGGCGTCGACGGATCCGGTACGTTCCCCTGGGGAGGACAGCCCCGGGCGTCCGCCGGCAACGCGTCGCTTTCCATCTCGGGCGGCTACGTCTACGTCGACTCTACCGGCGACGGCC
Source organism: Candidatus Izemoplasmatales bacterium (assembly GCA_041649275.1). NCBI lineage: Bacteria > Bacillati > Mycoplasmatota > Mollicutes > Candidatus Izemoplasmatales > Candidatus Izemoplasmatales bacterium. The sequence goes on along the minus strand of JBAZNL010000005.1, from coordinate 18,679 downwards.
TCGACGTCAACGGCGCGCTCTCGATCTCCGGCGGCGTCGTGATCGTGAACGGACCGACCGCCTCCGACAACGGTGCGCTCGACTACGACTCCTCGTTTGCGATGACCGGTGGGATCCTGATCGCCGCCGGCTCGATGGGGATGGCGCAGAACGTCGGCTCGACATCGACGCAGTACGGCGTGCTCGTCAACCTGACGACCGCCTCGGCGAAGATCGTGCGGATCGAAACCGCGGACGGGACCGAGGTCGTCACCTTCCGGCCGTCGAAGAATATCCAGACGATCGTCATCTGCACCCCGGAATTCGCCCGCGGGACGACCTACAACGTCTATCTCGGCGGCACTGTGACCGATCCGACGTCCTCGCTCGATGGCGTCACCGCCGGCGGAACTTATGCGTCTGGAACGCTCTACAAGACCTTCACGATCACCGCAATCGCCACCACCGTCGGAACTTCCTCCGGCGGCGGGAGACCCTGACCATGGCCGTCCGCACCTTCTCCCGTTACGAGCGGAAGTATCTTCTGACCGACGACCAGAAGCGGGCGTTCCTGGCGGCGCTCGGGAAGCGCTTCGCCTACGACGGACATTCCGGCGAGGATTCCTGCTACCGTGTCCACAACGTCTACTACGACACCGAGGACAACGACGTCGTCCGCACCTCGATCGACCGCCCGTCCTACAAGGAGAAGCTCCGGCTCCGCAGCTATGTGATCCCGGTCGGGCCGGACGACCGCGTCTTCCTCGAGATCAAGAAGAAATCGCTCGGACGCGTGAACAAGCGCCGCGTCGCGATGACGTACCGCGATGCGATCGCCTTCGTCGAGCGGGGCGCGGCACCCGCCGCGGGCGACTATCTCGACGGCCAGGTGCTGCGCGAGATCGGCTGGTTCGTCGCCCATCGGCCGGTCCGCCCGAACTACTACATCGGCTACGACCGGATCGCGCTCGAATGCAAGTCCGATCCCTCGATCCGCGTCACCTTCGACCGAAACGTCCGCGTCCGGACGGAAGCCGTCGATCTTGAGGGCGACGCCGGCGAGGAACTCCTCCCGCCGGGAACCTGGCTTCTGGAGATCAAGACCGCCGACAACTACCCGCTCTGGCTCGCGCGGGAACTCTCGGAACTGAAGGCGTACAGCCGCAGCTTCTCGAAATACGGCGCCGCCTATGCGGCGCGAAGAAACGGAGACATCGACCATGTTCAGTAGCGTCTTCATCCTCGACATGACGGAAATCACCGCCGCCAACCTCGTCTGGATCCTGCTTGCGAGCCTGTTCCTCGGCGCCGCGCTCGCGGGCGTCTGCCTCTTCACCCACCGCGACGGCGGCTGCGACCGTTCGTTCGCGTCGACCCTCGTGCTCCTCCCGCCCGTGATGGCGGTGGTGATCCTGCTCGTGCAGAGCGACATCGCCAAGGCGCTCTCGCTCGCCGGCGTCTTCACGCTCGTGCGGTTCCGGGCGACGATGACGAACACCAAGGACGTCGCCTACATCTTCGTCACGCTCGCGATCGGCCTTTCCTGCGGTCTCGGCTATCTCGGCTATGCGGCGATCGTCACGGTCGTCTTCGCGGCGGTCCTCGCGGGACTGTCGCTGTCCGGCTTCGACCGCGCGGCCGACGGCCACTGCAAGCTGAAGGTGGTCATCCCCGAGAACCTGAACTACGCCCACGCGTTCGACAGGACCTTCCGGAAGTTCGCGAAGAAGGCGAAGCTGCACAAGGTCAGGACGACCGAATTCGGGACGATGTTCGAACTTACCTACGTCGTCGACATGAAGCCCGACGCCGACCAGAAGGAGTTCATCGACGAACTGCGCGTCAAGAACGGCAACCTCACCGTGATGTTGACGACGGCGTACGAGGCCTCGGTCACCGAATAGAAGATCGGGACGACCCGTCGGATGAAGATATTCGCCGATTCGTCGTCTTTTTCACGGGACTCGATTGTCAAGCGAAATCATCGATGATAGACTGAAGGCGTCTGGGATGCGGATCGGGTGCATTGCCGGGATGCGATCCGCGCAGGTGGACGATGAGAAGGATTCTGTCGACGTTCGTTTGTGCCGCGATCGGAGCGACGCTCTACGGCTGCGCTTCGTTCCCCACGTCCGCCCCCGTCGGGACGACCGTCCCGGCGACGACGTCTTCGACCACCGTTCAAACCACCGCTCAGACCACCGTTCAGACGACCGTGCCGACCGAGGTCATGACCACGATGTCGCCGGCCGAGGCGGCGTTCGAGGCCGAGCTCGCGGCGTTTTGGACGACCCACTCCGACGACTCCGCGATGCGCGAGACGGCGTCGATGCGCGTCAAGCTAGAATCGACGGAAAGCAAGATCGGAGTGACCGTCGCCCGGATCGATTTCCTTGCGGAACGAGACCTTTCCGGACTCTACTACCATTCCTCCCTCACCTACCACTTCCTCGCGACGGGTCTGTACGCCGGGTGGGTGCTCGTCGAACCATCCGGAGACCGTCTCCTGAAGGTCGAATGCCAGGACGAATTCCTCACGACGACGGCGTATCCGCTCTCGCCGGGCGGATTGGCGGACGCCTCGGGGGAAGGCGACGAACTTTCGGTTTCGTTCCCCGGGGCGATCGTGACGGCTTCCGATGCCGGCCATTACCGACTCCTCGTGCCGCTCTCGTCCGTCAGTGCCGGACAGGCGTTTCGCCGCTTCGTCGAGGCCTTCGGATTGTCCGCGCCGGACCCGGGCGAGGATGCGGAGGCGAGGATCGACTTCACGTTTTCGGCGGATTCCTCCGCACTCTCGATCGACATCGCGATCAACCGCATCGAGATCCCCGACGCGGACATGTCGGACGACGAGTACTACTATTACGATTATGCGTACGCGATCGTGGTCGCCTACCCCGAAACGGTCACACGGTTCGCCTACGATTCCGCCGACTACTACGTCTACGCTCCTTCCAGGATCGAGGACGCGCTCACGACCTACGCGGAAGGCGACGGGGTCCAAGCCTATCTGCGTCAGGGCCGCGACAACTGGATCGGGATGCACCTTACGCCGGGATATTACGCCCTGGGGCACGTCAACGCCGATGAATTCGTCCGTGAGTACGTGCTCGACGGCGACGGAACCCGCATCGAGCGGAATCCTGCTTTCTTCCGGGTCGAGGCGGAAGGCGACTACTGGTTCAACGCCCGCGTCATCGTCTCCGACAAGTACACGATCGCGATCGAGAAGGTACCCGAAGCCGACGTCGGCACGATCGCGGAACCGATCATCGACGACGACGGCTACATCGACGGCGCGTTCGAAAGCGGCCTCGACGAAAGCGACGCGGTGCTTCTCGACGTGTCCGGCAAGGAAGGATATTACGTCCTGAGCGGCGTCGATTACGGCGGCGTCAGCGTCTCGGTCCGGGTCGGGTACAACGGATTCGCCTGGAACATCGGGATCGGACACGGCACCTTTCTGCCGGTGATCGAAGGACAACCCGTGATCCTGAGCCTGTCGGCGCATTCGAAGACCTTCGCCTACCGCATCGCGGTCGACTTCGTGCCGAGCGGACCGGCGGCGACCGACTACGCGCAGATGCCGGAGATGGCCGTCGTCGAGGCGTCCTCCCCGAACGGGTCGACGCCCCCCGTCGCGATGCTCGGTCCGACGTATCCGGAAGTCCGGTTCCGCTTCACGGTGACCGTCGCCGGGAACTACGCCCTGATGTACAACATCCTTTGGAACATGAACGTGCCGAGTTACGACCGCAGCATTCCGGCGATGCCGCTTTTCACGGCGTCCGGCGAACTCGTCGCGGAAGATCTCGCCTCTTCCTGGGTGTATCTCGAGCCGGGGGACTACTATATCGTCATCGCGTGGCAGTCGGGAGGGTATGCGCTCCTGCGCCCGCTGATGATCCACATGCCCGAATGAGAAAGAACGCACGCATCGGTCGCCGATGCGTGCGTTCTTTCGATGGATCGGATTCATCCCGTCGACTCCGTCCGGGGACGGGGCGATCGGACCGGCGACCTCCTGGCGAGGTCGCCTTTTCCTGTCGTCGAGCCGTGCGTCCGGAGGGTCAGCGGAAACGGATGCCGTCGCGGCTGCACATCGCGTCGACGAGAACCTTGTCGACGTCGGCCATGCCTTCGCGCGCGATTCTCCCGACGGTCCCGACGGTGTCCTCGACCGAGGGGCCGATGATTCCTTCCGAGGACTCGAACGTCCCCTTGCGCCGCACGAGCGCGGCGGAGACGGCCGCCGCCTCGAGCGCGAGCGCGGCTTTCGCACCGCAGGAGGCCTTCGCGCCGTCGCAGACCAGTCCGGCGGTGATCGCGAGGGTGTCCTCGAGAACCGCGGCGGCCTCGTCGCACGTGCCGCCGTTCATCAGGACGATGCCGCAGGCGGAGGCGGCGACGGCGCCGACGGCGCCGCAATAGGCCGAAAGCGTTCCGACCTGGGCCTTCTGGTAGAGGGCGACCAGATTGGAGAATACGAGGGCGCGCATCAGCCGTTCGCGGGGGATGGCGGATTCGGCCGCATAGACGACGATCGGGACGGAAGCCGAGATGCCCTGGTTGCCGGATCCCGAGTTGATGTAGACGGGAAGGGGGGCGCCGGCCATGCGGGCTTCGATGGCGGCGGCGGTCGCCGCCTTCATGCGGCCGAGGAGGGACGGGTCGAGGGTCGGATAGAGCGTGCCCAGACGCGCGCCTTCGGTGCGCTCGAGGCCGACCCTGGCGATGTTCATGTTGGCTTCCGCCTGCGGTTTCACGATCGGTTCGATGCGTTCGAGCGAAACCGTCTTCGCGAACTCGTACAGGTCGCGGAAGGCGACGTCGCGGAAGACGTCGGAGCGCCGGCCGACGATCGGGTCGGCCAAGCGTTCCGTCGGCAGGACGACGCCGTCGACCTCGATCCGTTCGACGTTCGTGTGCGATCCGCGGAGCACCACGAAGGCGTTGCGCGCGCCCGACCAGAGCGTGACGATGCAGGAGAAGTCGGCATCGGCGGAGTCGACCTCGACGGCGCAGAAGGGCGTTTCGAGATACTTCCGGATGAACTCGAGATGGGATTCGCCGATCGTCTCGAGGACGCGAAGTCCCAGTTCGGAACGGCCGCCGACGAGACCGGCGACGGCCGCGGCGGCGACTCCGGACAGACCTTCGGTATGGGGGACGACCGCCTTGCGCGCGTTTTTGTAGAGACTGGCGCTCACGCGGACGTGCATGCGTTCCGGAAGGGCGTGGAAGCTGCGCCGGGCGAGGGCCGCGGCGAAGGCGATCGCGACCGGCTCGGTACATCCGATCGACGGGACGATCTCCGTCTGAAGCAGTTCCAGGAAAGCCTGTTCATGGTTCGTGCCGGTCATCGGGGATCCTCCCGTTCCGACCGGGGTGGAAGCGTCGGAACCGCCTTCCATCGTAACACGGTTGCCACCCTCCGTCAACGCCGGGGGCGAAAAGGGCGTCGGGCATAGCACTATGGTAACACGGTGACGGCGATTGCGCCCGATCGGGAACCGATTTTTCCGTACATTATTGACACGCACCCGCACGTGGTGTAGTGTTATCGCAAAAGCAGATGCTTCGCACGGCCGCCCTTCGTCACGGGCGTCCGGCGATCGGGAAAGGAGACCGTCACCATGAAATCCACAGGATACCGCTTCCTTGCGTTCCTTCTCGCCGTCTTCGCGCTTCTCGCCTTCGCCGCCTGCGGCAAGACGACCACCGAAGCCGTCACCACCACCGGCAGGCCTTCGCTCGTCGGCGAATACGAGATCGACATCACCAACCTCGGGATGCCGCTCGTCGTCTACCTGCGGATCTCGGAGGACGACACCTTCCAGCTCTCGCCCGACCGCACCTTCACCGTCGACAAGGGTCACGGCACGATCGGCTCGATGGGCGACACCTACATGTTCCTCTACAGCGATTCGACCACCGAAACGCCGAAGACGAGCACCTTCCACCTGGATGGCAGGAACCTGCTCTTCGCCACGGCGCTGCCGTACGGGTCGTCGAACCTGCACTACGAGGTCGTGGACGAGGAGAACCCCGAAATCGTCTACCATCTCTACGCGATGATCATCATGTACGAGAGTCAGCTCGGCGTCTACGCCGGGAGCCATACCGTCGAGGCGATGGGCGGATCGGTCGAGTACGACTACACGCTCAGTCTCAAGAGCGGTTGCCAGTACGCCTTCCAGAGCACCTTCGAGACCGGCGGGGAGGAATACGTCTACGACGAGTCCGGCGTCTTCGCCGTCGACGGATCGACCCTCTCGCTCACGCCCGAGGAAGGGGAGACCGTGACCGGAACGATCAATCAGGACGGCAGCCTCGACGTCGCGATCAAACCCTCCGAGATGGCCGCCCGCGAGTCGCGCCATCTCCGCGTCGCCACCACCAACGCCTATGCGGGAACCTATCTCGGCATGACCGCCGAAGGATCCCTCGGGGTCGTCGTGGCGCTCGACCGCTTCGGCGGCTACCAGGTCTCCGTGGGCGAACCGGAAGGGACGCCCTGGACCGAAACGGGCACCTTCGCGGTCTCCGGCACGGCGATCACCCTCCAGCCTTCCGAAGGTGCTTCGCGCACCGGAACGCTCTCGGGATACGTCCTCACCGTCGAATGGCCGGATGCGGCGGACGGTTCGGGTTCCGCCTCCGTGAAGGGCTACCACGACTACGTGAACGGCATCTTCACCGGCACGACGACCGTCGAGGAAGTCGACTACGAGGGCGTCGTCGTCCTCGCCGCCGACGGCACCTACACCGTCGCGATCACCCCCGCGGCCGGCGGCGATGCCGTCCTCGAACAGTCCGGGACCTTCACCGTCGGCGGCTTCCCGCTCTCGGTGAACCTCAAGTTCGGCGCGGTCACGACCAAGTGCGTGATCTCCTCGTCCGGACTCAACGTCAACTTCGTCGTCGGCGAAGTCACCTACGGCTTCATCCTGAAGAAATGACGGTCCCGTCGCGGAACGTTGTCCCCAAGGCTGAAAACAATACAAATAGATCGGGAGGATCAAACAGATGAAAAAGGCAATCATGTTGTTACTCGGGCTCGTCTTCTGCGCGGCGATGATCGCCTGCGAGACGACCACGACCGCACCGTCGACGACCGCGTCCACCACCGCCGCCGTCACGACCGCCACCACCGCGCCGACCACGACCACCACGGTCCCGTCGACCACCACCGTCGCCGACGCCGTCGTCGAGGGCAACTACTACGGATCGCATACCGTCAGCGCGATGGGAAGCGAAGTCGTCTACCACTATGTCCTGATCTTCGCCGATGGCGCATACGCGTTCCGCAGCGTCTTCGAAATGGGCGAAGAAGCCTACAGCTTCGAGGAGACCGGAACGTACTCGGTCGCCGGAGACGTGCTCACGATGACGCCGGAAGGCGGATCGGCCGCGACCGGCACGGTCGCCCCCGACGGATCCATCTCCGCCCCCGTCAAGGCCTCCGAGATGGGATCCCGCGCGCTGCGCACGCTCGCGCCGACCGAATTGGAATTCGACCTCTACTACGTCGGTTCGCATGAGGTTTCGGCGATGGGCACCCCCGTCGTCTACCACTACTACATCGTCCTTTCGCTCGACGGCACCTACAGTTTCCACAGCGCCTTCGTGATGAGCGAGGAGACCTACACCTACGACGAGGTCGGCACCTATGCGGCCACCGGCCTGGCGATCACGCTCACGCCGGACGGCGGCGACGCCGCCGAAGGCACGATCGGCGAGGACGGCACGCTCAGCCTGCCCCTCAAGGCCTCTTCGATGGGCAGCCGAGCGCTCCGCACCGTCGCCGTCACCGCGCTTTCCTACGACACCGCCTACGCCGGCACCCATACCGTGTCCGCGATGGGATCCGAAGTCGTCTACGAGTACACGATCACCTTCGACGTCCTCGGCAACTACGCGTTCCACAGTGACTTCATGATGGGTGAAGAGCCCTACACCTTCGATGAGGTCGGCACCTTCACGGTCGAGGGTCTCGTCATCACCATCACCCCCGAAGGCGGAACCGCCCTTCCCGGCACGATCCATGCGGACGGCAGCCTCACCCTGAACGTCAAGGCGTCCTCGATGGGCAGCCGCGCCGACCGGACGCTGGCGATTCCGGAACCGGTCGTCGTCGAATAACCGAACACACGGGACGCGTCCGCGCCGTCGCGCGGACGCGCCTCACACCATAACCGACAGGAGGATCCTATGAAAACCGCAGAAAGCTTCTTCAACTGGGCGTTCCACACCCGTGCGAACACCGTCATGAAACTCGTCAACAAGGAAGAGATGTCCAACGAGAAGATGTTCCTCTCGTTCTGTTCCCACGACCCGGCCCTGATCTCCCACGGCCCCGCCGGCCTGAACGCCTCGATCAAGGGCATCGGCTTCATGCCGAAGCCGGAATACCTCGAGAAGACTCTCGCCGCCTACATGGAGCACATCCGGAGCTGGACGCCCGAGGACAAGGAATACAGCGACCGCGGCCTTGCCCTGCTCGTCAAGTACATGTACGGCCCGGAAGCGCGCGACCGCGTCGACTTCACGTGCATCGGCTCGCTCGAGATGGCGAAGAAGCACAGCTACGCCAACTACAAGGCCAATCCGGAGGCGACGATGCTCTTCTATCAGCCGCCGATGATCAGCTACGAGCTTCGCGGCAAGATGGAGATCCACGACGAGACCGATTCCGGCAAGCGCGAGATCTACCAGCAGTTTCTGAACGCGCAGCACGACGTCTACCACCGTCCCGACATGAACCGCTGGCTCCGCTATCCCGCCTACGTGTTCCGGATCGAGGAGATCTACGACAACTGCGTGACGAAGGACGGCTTCGGCACCCAGATGGAATATCCGTACCAGAAGTGACCCGACAACCCCGCACCGAAGCCCCGCGCAGAAGGCAGAACCTCGTTCTTTCGGGATTCTGCCTTTTCCTCCCCGGCCCGTGCGCAATCCCTTATCCAGGAAGGAAGCGATCCCCATGAAACGCAAATGCGCGCTCCTCGTCCTCGCGGCGCTTCTCGCCTTCAGCGCGGCGGGTTGCCAGGCAAGCGAGTACGAACGGCGGACCGACGCCTCGAACACGCTCTACGCCGGCGTGGTCGCCTCTTCGTTCCCCGTCTCCTTCATGCCATGGCTGTCGCGCGACGGCATCGCCCCGACGATCGCCAGCATGCTCTACAGCACCCTGTTCACCTACAACGAGGAGACCGGCCTGTTCGAGGGCCTGATCGCGAAGGAATGGTACTATGTCGACGATGCCGGCGAGCCGCTCCTCCGCGAAGACGGTTCGGTCGACTACGACCGCGTCGAGGCCATCTACGGCGCCGCGGACAAGACCTATCTTCCCGTGAAGGTCGTCCTGAACGAGGGGCTCACCTGGAGCGACGGGATGCCGGTGACGGCGGAGGACGTGTACTACACGTTCGACATCGCCACCAACAACACCCTGTCCAACCATGCGGGGGCGCTCGCCTGGACGAGCGACCTGCAGCACGGATACTCCTCCGGCACGCTCGTGGAACAGGGCATCTTCACCTACGGCCACGGTGCCGCGGACATGGGCTACGCCATCTCCGAGGAAGAACGGGACACCGTCCTGTACCTCCACGTGAACAAGGTCCTGGGTGCCGTGACAACGCTCTTTTCGACGATCCTGATCCTTCCGGAGCACATCTGGGAACCGATCGTGACGCCGACGAACCAGCTCAACTCGAAGGACCCGACGGCGGCGACGCTCGCGCAATACGGCCATCCCGTCGGCTGCGGACCGTACGTCCTCGACGCCGACCGGTCGAACGCGCAGGTGATCGTCCTCGAGCGCCGCGCGGACTACGCCCTGACGGCGGAGGACGGGTCGGCGCTCTACAAGGTCGACACGATCAAGTTCATCCTCTACCAGGAGCTGAACGTCGCGATCTACGCGCTCCTCAAGGGTCACATCGACCTGCTCGACAGCGCCATCTCGACGAACTACCTCTCGCTCTTCGAAGAGCGAGAGCACATGTTCGTCTCGAACGCACCCGGACTGTTCCTGCAGACGCTCGTGATGAACGTGAATCCCGTCGCGGGCGAGAAGAATCCGATCCGCGACCTGCTCGGCGACGTGCGCGTCCGCCGCGCGATCGCGCTTGCGATCGACCAGGACGAACTGATCTCGCGGATCCTGAATGGATCCGGGACGACGGTCGCGGCCGGCCTCATGAGCACCGCCAACCCGCTGATCTACAACCCCGACGCGATCCTCCTTCCGGAAGGGCTCGAGGCGCGGATCGCGGAAGCGAACGCCCTCCTCGACGAGGTCGCGCCGACGCGCGACGAAGAGGGTTACCGCACCCTGGACGGCGCCCGCGTCTCCTTCGACATCCTCGGATCGGTCGGCGAACAGGAGACGATCGCCTTCCTGCAGGTCCAGCTTCAGAAGATCGGCATCGAGGTCGAGTTCGCCTCCAAGGGCTCGAGTCCCGAGAAGACGTACCTGTACAACTCCAAGTTCGACATGACGATCCAGGGGGTCACGTTCACGATCTCCAACCTCGACATCATGTACCTCGCCCATTTCGTCACGCTCGGAACGTCGTCGAACTACGGCCGCTTCGGCGATCCGGACCTCACGGCCCTGATCCGCGAAATGCGGACGACGCTCGACCTCGAGCACAAGTACGAGCTGATCCTCGCGATCCAGTCGATGATCGCCGACGAATACTACAAGGTCCCGCTCTACTGCTCGAACGTCCTCTCGATCGCCCGGACCGACCGCTACCAGGGATACGTCACGGTTCGGGGAAGCACGGTCTTCAACACCGATACGCTGCAGAACCTGGAACGGAGGGATGCGTCATGAACCGGATCTACGTCCTCAAGCGCGTCCTCTATGCGATCTTCGTCTTCGCGGTCGTCATCACCCTCGACTTCTTCATCCCGCGGCTCGGCGTCGACGACCCGGCCGCACGGTACTACCCGCCCCAGGGAAACATGACCGAGATCGAGTACGAGATCGTCAAGCAGGCCACCCGGGAGCAGTACGGCTTCGACGTGCCGGTCTTCCAGCAATACCTGAACTATCTCGAGGGACTCACCCGGTTCGACCTCGGCACGTCGTTCCGCTCGGGGTCTCCGCGGGTGTCCGACCTGATCTCCGAACGCCTTCCCTGGACGCTCGCGCTCTCGGTCACGAACCTCGTCATCAGCCTCTTCTTCGGAATCCTGATCGGCGCCTTCGCCGCCTGGAAGCGGGGGCGATGGCAGGATACCCTCCTCCTCAATGCCTCGACCTTCACGACGGCTCTGCCGGCGTTCTTCATCGCGCTCATCCTGACGTTCTACCTCGGCTTCGAGTTCGAACTCTTCCCGGCCTACACCAACCCGAACATGGTCGCCGAATTCGACTGGAGCTGGGATGCGATCAAGGTCGTCATGAACAACGCCGCCCTGCCGATCCTGTCGATGGCGGTCGGAGGCATCGTCGCCTACGGCCAGAGCACGCGCAACAGCGTGATCGCGGTGACCAACGAGGATTTCATCCTCACCGCCAAGGCCAAGGGCCTGACCCCACGCACGGTTCTCTACAAGCACATCCTCCGGAACGCGATGCTGCCGATCGTCACCTCGCTCGGCATGTCGATCAGCGGCCTGATCGGCGGCGCGGTCATCATCGAGCAGATCTTCAACTGGAACGGCATGGGCACGCTGTTCCTCGAAGCCAACTCCACCAACGACTATCCGCTGATGATGGGCATCATGCTCTTCATGTCGGCGGTCGCGATCGCGGCGAACCTCGTCACCGAACTCGTCTACGGACTCCTCGACCCGCGCGTCACCGTGGGTGACCGCCGATGAAGGCCGTCGTCCGCACGCTCGGGACCGCGGGTTCCGCGATCCTCCGCTTCCTCGCCCCGATCGGACGGTTCCTCCGCTCGGTCTGGCGCCACCCGAAGGGTCGCGTCGGCCTTCTGATCGTCGCCCTCCTCGTCGTCTGCGCGGTCTTCGCGCCGTGGATCGCCCCCTACGATCCGTACGACGTCACCGAACGCGCCGCCAAGGGCCTCGCCCCGAGCCTCGAACATCTCCTCGGGACGACCATCACGACCGGCCAGGACATCTTCTCGATGCTGATCTACGGCACCCGCGTCTCGCTTCTCATCGGCATCACGACGGGCGTCGCGATCGCCTTCATCGGCGCCTTCTTCGGAATCCTCGCCGGCTATTCCGGCGGCGTCGCTGACACCGTCATCATGCGCGTCGTCGACATCCTGCTCGTGATCCCGACGCTGCCGCTCATCATCGTCCTCACCAACCTCTTCGGACGGAGCTACCTCATGATCATCGCGATCTTCGCCGCCTTCGGCTGGACCGGGCTCGCCCGCGTGATCCGCTCGCTCGTGCTCGTCCTCAAGAACGCGAACTACGTGAAGGCGGCCGAACTCGCCGGCGCGTCCCGCGCCCGGATCATGTTCCGCCACATCCTCCCCGGCGTCTCGCACCTGCTCATCATGTCGACGGCGCTCTCCTGCGCCGGCATCATGGTCGCGGAGGCCGGGCTGTCGTTCCTCGGACTCGGCGACCCGACCGCGATCAGCTGGGGCAAGATGCTCGCCGAGGCCCAGAGCGGCGGCGCCCTCCTCTTCGGCCACTGGTGGTGGATCTTCGCCCCCGGCATCGGCATCTTCCTCGCGGTCTTCGGCTTCATGCGCATCGGCCTCGCCCTCGAAGAGATGCTGAACCCGCGGATGAAGCAGTCGAACGGTCTCTTCAAGCTGTTCCGTCATCTCGACAACGCCCGTCTCGAGGAAGTCTTCTCGCAGATGGACGCCGAAAGGGGGAACCGGCCATGGAACGGGAACTGATGCTTCGGGTGAAAAACCTCAAGGTCGTCTTCCCGACCCCGGCGGGCGTGCTGCGCGCCGTCGAGGGCATCGACCTCGACATCCACAAGGGCGAATGCGTCGCCCTCGTCGGCGAATCCGGATGCGGCAAGAGCGTCTCCGCGCTCGCCGTCATGCGGCTCCTTTCGACGCCGCCGGCGGTCGTCAGGGTCGACGAGCTCACGCTCGACGGCGAAGACCTCCGCGACCTCTCGGAAGCGAAGATGCAGGACATCCGCGGAAAGCGGATGGCGATGATCTTCCAGGACGCGATGACCGCTCTGAACCCCGTCATGACGATCGGCCGCCAGCTCGACGAACTCTACATCCGCCACGAGCACATGAACGCGCATGACGCCCGCAAGGCCTCGATCCGCGCGCTCGAACTGGTCGGCGTCCCCGAACCCGCATCGCGGGCCAACAGCTATCCGCACCAGCTTTCCGGCGGGATGCGCCAGCGCGTGATGATCGCGATGGCCTTCGCCTGCATGCCCAAGCTGATCATCGCCGACGAGCCGACGACGGCCCTCGACGTGACGATCCAGGCACAGGTCCTCGACGTCCTGAACGAGATGCAGAAGAAGCACGACGTCGCCCAGCTCCTGATCACCCACGACCTCTCCGTCGTCGCCAACACGGCGGACGTCGTCTACGTCATGTACAGCGGCCGGATCGTCGAACGCGCGACCGTCCACGACCTCTTCAACGCCCCCCAGCACCCCTATACGAAGGGGCTGCTCGCCTCGGTCCCGAAACTCGGGGACGAGAAGCGCAAGTTCACCCAGATCCCCGAGACGGTTCCGCACCCGCTCCACAAACCGCGCGGCTGCTACTTCCATCCGCGCTGTCCGCGCGCCACCGCGTTCTGCGGGAAGGACGTGCCGCCGCTGCTCGAGACTCCGGACGGACGGCAGCTCCGCTGCTGGTATCCGCTCCTCGCGAAGGGAGTCGATCGCCCATGAACGAACAGGACAATCGGCCGGTCATCGTCGACCTCGACGGAATCTCCGTCGACTTCCCGGTCAAGGGAGGGCTGCCGTTTTCCCGCAAGCGCAAGGTCCGAGCCGTCACCGACGTCTCCCTTTCGGTACGCGAAGGCGAAACCTTCGGCATCGTCGGCGAGTCCGGATGCGGCAAGTCGACGATCGCGAACGCGATGGTCGGCATGGTCCGGCCGACCGCCGGCAGGGTGACCTTCCTCGGGAAGGACCTGAACGCGCTCGACCGGAAGGCCTTCCGCGAACTCCGGAGGAACATGCAGATGATCTTCCAGGATCCGTTCTCCTCGCTTAATCCGCGCTTCACCGTCCAGGCGATCGTCTCCGAACCGCTCGTCGTCCAGGGCGGCCTCACGGAGGACGAGATCAGGGCGCGCGTCGTCGAGACGCTCGCCCTCGTCGGCCTCTCCGAGGAAGACCTCCCGCGCTATCCGTCCGATTTTTCGGGCGGGCAGCGGCAGCGCATCGGCATCGCCCGGTCGATCATCATGAAGCCGAAGTTCCTCGTCTGCGACGAACCGGTCTCGGCGCTCGACGTGAGCGTCCACGCGCAGATCCTGAACCTTCTGATCGACCTTCAGGACAAGCTCGGCATCACCTACGTGTTCATCTCCCACAACCTTGCGGTCGTGAAGAGCATCTGCGACCGGATGGTCGTCATGTATCTCGGCAAGGTGATGGAGGCCGGATCGGTGGAGGAGATCTACGAATCGCCCCGCCATCCCTATACCAAGGCGCTGATGTCGGCGATCCTCGACGTCCGTCCCGAGGAGAAGCGCCATCGCGTGATCCTGCAGGGAGACATTCCGAGCCCGATCGATCCGCCGGCGGGCTGCCGGTTCTGGCAGCGCTGTCCGTTCGCGATGGAAGGCTGCAAAGACGTCCCGCCGCCGGTCATGTCGGTCGGCACCGACCATACGGTCGCCTGCCATCTCGTCAGCGGCTTCGACGACACCGCCCGCGGGGCCGGTCTTGACCGGCCGGTGGCGAAACCCGGAGCCGCGAAGTGACCGATCGCGCCGCGCTCGCGCGATACGCTGCCGCGGCGACGCTGGTCGTCGGCGGCGTCACCCTTCTCCGCTTCGTCGCCTTCCCGCTCTTCCTCTTCGTGCTGGCGGCGATGCACGCGGGCATCTTCCTGTTCGCGATCCTGCGCCGCCGGGTCGTCGCCCGCCGACCCGCGGCCCGGCCCGTCTTCCGCGGCGTCTACCTTTCGCTTTCGGCCTTCCTGCCGCTGTTGGGGTGGCGGATCGTCGCGGTCCTGACCGAAACCCCGGAACCGGAGCCGCTCGCGACGATCGTCTCGCTTGCGGTCACGCTCGCCGTCGGCGTCGCGATCACGGCGCTCGGCGTCCGCTTCGCCCGGATCCTCCGCGCCGAGGCATAAAAAAAAGGGCCTATCGGCCCGATGCGGGTTTCTTGAGACGCGGCAGCACGATTTGATAGCCGTTCTCGCCGTACTTGAGCGACCGGTTCACCCGCCCGATCGTGGCGGTCGAAGCGGGAATCTGGCTCATGATGATCTGGAAGGAGACCTTCTGGTCGAGGAGCTTCGCGATATGGAACCGCTGGCACATGTCCCGGAGTTCCTTGACGGTGCAGAGATCGCTGAAAAAGCGGTAGCATTCCTCCGCGTTTCTGAGGCTCAGGATCGCTTCGAACAAGGTGTCGGCGTCGGCGCAGGCCAACTTCGATTCATAAGGCATTCCATCTCATCCCGTTTCATCGTTTCATCGCTGATTTCAGTATAAACGCACGGTTTTCCGCTGTCAAGAACCCGACGGGAACTTTACGAGAATCTTCGCCATACGGCGGTCTCCGCCGGCCTTTCCGCACGTCGTGCGGGAAAGTAAGCGCTTGCGCGGACGGGCGAAAGGTGCTATCATACAACGGGGCGCGCTGCGCCCGACCACGAGGTGAACGTATGCTCCATCTGAACGGATCCGATCTCGATCTCCAAGGTTTCATCCGCGTCGCCCGCAGAAACGAAGGCGTCGCCATTTCCGCCGACAGCATGGAAAGGACGAAAATCGCCCGCGCCTTCGTCGACGCCGTCGCCGACGCCGGGACTCCCGTCTACGGGATCAACACCGGTTTCGGAAAGCTCTCCGACGTGAAGATCGCGAAGCGCGACGTCGGCCTCCTCCAGAAGAACCTGATCATGAGCCACGCCTGCGGCGTCGGGAACCCGCTTCCCGTCGACGCCGTGCGCGGGATGATGCTCCTGCGCGTCAACGCGCTCGTGAAGGGCTATTCGGGAGTCCGCCCGGAGACGGTCCTGAAGCTGGTCGAATTCCTGAACCGGGGGATCACTCCCGTCGTCTACGAGAAGGGTTCGCTCGGCGCCTCCGGCGACCTCGCGCCGCTTTCGCAGATGTGCCTGCCGCTGCTCGCCCTCGGCGAGGTGTGGGTCGACGGAAAGCGTCTGCCCGCGCTCGAAGGGCTTGCGCAGAAAGGCGTCGCTCCGATCGAGTCGCTCGGCGCGAAGGAGGGAATCGCGCTCATCAACGGCACGCAGGCGATGACCGCGATCGGCGCCCTCGCGCTCTACGACTGCTTCCGGCTCGCACGCCAGGCCGACCTCGCCGCCAGCCTCACCTTCGAAGCTCTCGGCGGGATTCCCGCGTCGCTCGATCCGCGCGTCCATGCGCTCCGCAACCAGTCGGGGCAGATCGATTCGGCGAAACGAATCCTCGCGAACCTCGCGGGATCGAAGCATCTGACCCGGCCCGGCGAGAAGCGCGTCCAGGACGCCTACAGCCTCCGCTGCGCGCCGCAGGTGCACGGCGCCTCGCTCGGCGCCTTCCGTTACGTGAAGGGCATCGTCGAGGCGGAAATGAACGCCGTCACCGACAATCCGATCGTCTTCCCGGACGCGGGCGACGCCGTCTCCGCCGGCAACTTCCACGGCCAGCCGCTCGCCCTCGCGTTCGACTATCTCGGCATTGCCGTCGCCGAACTCGCCGACATCTCCGAGCGCCGGCTCGAGCGGCTCGTCAACCCGCAGCTCTCGGAGGGGCTTCCGCCCTTCCTCGGGACCAACTGCGGCGTCAATTCCGGCTTCATGATCGTGCAGTACAGCGCCGCCTCGCTCGTTTCCGAGAACAAGGTCCTCGCCCATCCCGCCTCGGTCGACTCGATTCCCTCCTCGGCGAACCAGGAGGACCACGTCTCGATGGGGACGATCGCCGCGCGCAAGGCGCTCGAGATCGTCGGAAACGTCCGCAAGGTGATCGCGATGGAGACGATGTCCGCCTGCCAGGCGATCGACCTGCGACCCGCCGCGGAACTCGGCGCCTTCACGACGAAGGCCCACGCGGCGTTCCGCCGCCGGATCCCGAAGGTCGAAAGCGACGTCGTCATGTATCCCTTGATCGAGGCCGCCGACGGCTTCCTCCGGTCGGAGGACTACGATCGCGAGGTCTACGGGGGCGAACCCTGCGATGAATAGGACCGTCCCCTCCCTTCGCGAGACCTACCCGACCCTGCCGCCGCCCGCGACCTTCGTTTCGGGCATCCGGCGCGCTCCCAAGCGCGAACTCACCCTCTCCGAGGCGGACATCCGCCTCGCCCTCGAGAACGCCCTGCGCTACGTCCCGGAGGAATGGCATGGCGAAATCGCCCCCGAATTCCTCGAGGAACTCCTGACGCGGGGCCGCATCTACGGCTACCGCTTCCGTCCCGAGGGACGGATCTTCGGGCGTCCGGTGGACGACTATCGCGGGATCCTCGAGGCCCGGGCCGTCCGCGTCATGATCGACAACAACCTCGACTTCGAGACCGCGCTCTATCCCTACGAACTCGTCACCTACGGCGAGACCGGCCAGGTCTGCCAGAACTGGATGCAGTACCGCCTGATCTGCCTCTATCTCGAACGGATGCGGGCGGACGAGACCCTCGTCCTCCTTTCCGGGCATCCGCTCGGCCTTTTTCCCGCGACGCGGACCGCGCCGCGCGTCTCGATCACCAACGGTCTGATGGTCGGGCAGTACGACAACCAGGCGGACTGGCACCGCGCCGCCGCCCTCGGCGTCGCGAACTACGGCCAGATGACCGCCGGCGGTTTCATGTACATCGGTCCCCAGGGCATCGTCCACGGGACCTATTCGACGCTTCTGAACGCCGGGCGGGCGAAACTCGGGATTCCGGAAGACGCGAACCTCGCCGGCATCCTCTTCGTCTCCTCCGGTCTCGGCGGGATGTCGGGCGCCCAGGGCAAGGCCGTCCGGATCGCCGGCGGCGTCGGGATCGTCGCCGAGGTCGATGCCTCGCGGATCGCGACGCGCCTCTCGCAAGGCTGGGTCGACGGGGTCGCGAACACGCCCGAACAGGCGTTCGCGCTCGCCCGTGAAGCCGTCCTGGCCCGCCGTCCGCTCGCCCTCGCCTACGCCGGCAACGTCGTCGACCTGCTGGAGCACGCGGTCCGAAACCGCGAGAAGATCGACCTGCTTTCCGACCAGACCAGCTGCCACGCCGTCCACGACGGCGGCTACTGCCCGGCCGGGATCGATTTCACCGAACGCACGCGCCTGCTTTCCGAGGACAAGGCGGAGTTCGTCCGCCGCGTCGATTCGTGCCTCCTCCGCCATCTGGCGGCGATCCGCGCGCTCGTCGATCGCGGCACCTATTTCTTCGACTACGGGAACAGCTTCCTGAAGGCGGCGGCGGACGCCGGTGCCCCCGGGCTCTATCGGAACGGCTTCGACGACAAGGACGGCTTCACGCTCCCCTCGTACGTCGAGGACATCATGGGTCCGGTGCTGTTCGACTACGGCTACGGCCCGTTCCGCTGGGTCTGCCTCTCCGGCAAGGACGAGGATCTCGCGA
>JBAZNL010000004.1 GCA_041649275.1 Candidatus Izemoplasmatales bacterium | reverse complement strand
ATGCGTAGCTGCGCTGAGAGGCGGAACAGCCACACTGGGACTGAGACACGGCCCAGACTCCTACGGGAGGCAGCAGTAGGGAATTTTCGGCAATGGGGGGAACCCTGACCGAGCAATGCCGCGTGAATGAAGAAGGTCTTCGGATTGTAAAATTCTGTTATCGGGAAAGAACACCACGATCAGGAAATGGGTTGTGGCTGACGGTACCCGATGAGAAAGCCCCGGCCAACTACGTGCCAGCAGCCGCGGTAATACGTAGGGGGCGAGCGTTATCCGGATTTATTGGGCGTAAAGCGTGTGTAGGCGGTTCGAGAGGTCAGGCGTAAAATATCACAGCTCAACTGTGTAGGGCGTTTGAAACCGACGGACTTGAATACGGTAGAGGCAGGTGGAATTCCATGTGTAGCGGTGGAATGCGTAGATATATGGAGGAACACCAATGGCGAAGGCAACCTGCTGGGCCGGAATTGACGCTGAGACACGAAAGCGTGGGGAGCAAACAGGATTAGATACCCTGGTAGTCCACGCCGTAAACGATGAGAACTAAGTGTTGGCGCAAGTCAGTGCTGAAGTTAACGCATTAAGTTCTCCGCCTGGGTAGTACGGTCGCAAGACTGAAACTCAAAGGAATTGACGGGAACCCGCACAAGCGGTGGAGTATGTTGTTTAATTCGAAGGTACACGAAGAACCTTACCAAGTCTTGACATACCGTTGACAGGTGCAGAGATGTGCCCTCCTTCGGGCAACGGATACAGGTGGTGCATGGTTGTCGTCAGCTCGTGCCGTGAGGTGTTGGGTTAAGTCCCGCAACGAGCGCAACCCTCATTGTTAGTTACTACCATTCAGTTGAGGACTCTAATGAGACTGCCAGCGACAAGCTGGAGGAAGGTGGGGATGACGTCAAATCATCATGCCCTTTATGACTTGGGCTACAAACGTACTACAATGGCCGGTACAAAGAGAAGCGAAGTGGCGACATGGAGCAAACCTCAAAAAGCCGGTCTCAGTTCAGATTGAAGGCTGCAACCCGCCTTCATGAAGGCGGAATCGCTAGTAATCGCGAGTCAGCAGATCGCGGTGAATACGTTCCCGGGTTTTGTACACACCGCCCGTCAAACCATGAGAGATTGTAACACCCGAAGCCGGTGGCCGAACCCGAAAGGGAGGGAGCCGTCTAAGGTGGGACCATTGATTGGGGTTAAGTCGTAACAAGGTATCCCTACGGGAACGTGGGGATGGATCACCTCCTTTCTAGGGAGTAAAATTCCAAGGAAGACAGACGCGAGAAGAGACGACTCGCGGTTCGCTGGAAGATTTGCTTATATTCGGTTTTGAGGGACCGATCATGGTTTACTCAAAAAGAAGGTCTTTGAAAAGTGGATAATACTGTAGCAAAGTTAAGGAAACAAGAGCATGAGGTGAATGCCTAGGCACTAGGAGCCGATGAAGGACGTGACGAACTACGATAAGCTTCGGGGAGCTGTAAGTAAGCAGAGATCCGGAGATTTCCGAATGGGGCAACCCGGCAGTAGAAGACTGCCACGAATAGAGGGAACGCGGAGAATTGAAACATCTTAGTACCCGCAGGAAAAGAAAGCAAGAGCGATTCCCCGAGTAGCGGCGAGCGAAAGGGGACCAGCCCAGTCGCCATCAGGAGTTACAAAACCGGTTGATAGCAGAACCGCATTGGAAGAGCGGACCGAAGAGGGTGAAAGTCCCGTAAGCGAAATCGAACGGACTCCGGCGACGAAGAGTACGGCGAGGCAAGTGGAACCTTGTCGGAAAATGGGAGGACCATCTCCCAAGGCTAAATACTACCTAGTGACCGATAGTGAACCAGTACCGTGAGGGAAAGGTGAAAAGAACCCCGGGAGGGGAGTGAAAGAGAACCTGAAACCTCATGCTTACAACAAGTCAAAGCCCGTTAATGGGTGATGGCGTGCCTTTTGTAGAATGAACCGGCGAGTTATGGTGTTGTGCGAGGTTAAGGCTGAAGGGCCGGAGCCGGAGCGAAAGCGAGTCTGAATAGGGCGGGAAGTACAACGCTATAGACCCGAAACCTGACGAGCTAGACATGAGCAGGTTGAAGTCAGGGTAAAACCTGATGGAGGACCGAACCGATGTTCGTTGAAAAGGGCTCGGATGATTTGTGTCTAGGGGAGAAATTCCAATCGAGTTAGGAGATAGCTGGTTCTCACCGAAATAGCTTTAGGGCTAGCGTCGGGCAAGAAGTTTGTCGGGGGTAAAGCACTGAATGTCTGATGGCTCCATCAAGGGGTACTGAATACAATCAAACTCTGAATACCGATGAACGCGCCCGGCAGTCAGACTACGGGAGATAAGTTTCGTGGTCAAAAGGGAAACAGCCCAGATCGCCAGTTAAGGTCCCGAAATTCATACTAAGTGGGAAAGGATGTAGGTCCGCCCAAACAGCTAGGAGGTTGGCTTAGAAGCAGCCACCCTTTAAAGAGTGCGTAACAGCTCACTAGTCGAGTAGGCCCGCGCCGAAAATGTACCGGGGCTAAGTATGATACCGAAACTGCGGAATCAGCGCAAGCTGATTGGTAGGTGAGCGTTCCAAGGGCATCGAAGCCGGACCGAGAGGACCGGTGGAGCGCTTGGAAGTGAGTATGCCGGTATAAGTAACGATAAGACGGGTGAGAATCCCGTCCGTCAAAAGCCCGAGGTTTCCAGGGGAAGGTTCGTCCGCCCTGGGTTAGTCAGGACCTAAGGTGAGGCTGAAAAGCGTAGCTGATGGAGAACAGGTTGATATTCCTGTACCTCTCGGATGACTGATGGAGTGACGGAGAAAGATAGTCGGGGCCGACGAATGGATGTCGGTTGAAGGTGGCAAGGGTGTGGATCAGGCAAATCCGGTCCGCGCGAGCCCGAGCGCTGACAACGCAAGCTCGACGAATCTACGCTTCCAAGAAAAGCTTCTAAGGTTAATCATGCGAGAGCCTGTACCGCAAACCGACACAGGTGGGCGAGGAGAGAATCTAAAGACGCGCGAGATAACCATTGTTAAGGAACTCGGCAAATTGACCCCGTAAGTTCGCGACAAGGGGAGCTTCAAGAGATTGAAGCCGCAGAGAAGCGGCCCAAGCAACTGTTTACCAAAAACACAGCTCTATGCTAAACCGCAAGGTGACGTATATGGGGTGACACCTGCCCAGTGCTGGAAGGTTAAGAGGAGACGTCAGCGCAAGCGAAGCGTTGAGTCGAAGCCCCAGTGAACGGCGGCCGTAACTATAACGGTCCTAAGGTAGCGAAATTCCTTGACAGGTAAGTTCTGTCCCGCACGAATGGTGTAATGACTTGGGCACTGTCTCAACAATGGACTCGGTGAAATTTTACTACCTGTGAAGATGCAGGTTACCCGCGATTAGACGAAAAGACCCCATGGAGCTTTACTGTAGCTTGATATTGATATTCGGCAACCAATGTACAGGATAGGTGGGAGGCAGAGAAGCCGGGATGTAAGTCTCGGTGGAGCCGACGTTGGGATACCACCCTTTGGTTTCTGAGTATCTAACCTGCGGATGTGCAATCCGGGGGACAGTGTCTGGTGGGCAGTTTGACTGGGGCGGTCGCCTCCCAAAGAGTAACGGAGGCGCACAAAGGTTGGCTCAGAATGGTTGGAAATCATTCGCAGAGTGTAATGGCAGAAGCCAGCTTGACTGCGAGACGGACATGTCGAGCAGAGACGAAAGTCGGTCATAGTGAACTGGTGGTTCCGAATGGAAGGGCCATCAATCAACGGATAAAAGTTACCCTGGGGATAACAGGCTGATGACTTCCAAGAGTACACATCGACGAAGTCGTTTGGCACCTCGATGTCGGCTCATCGCATCCTGGAGCTGGAGTCGGTTCCAAGGGTTGGGCTGTTCGCCCATTAAAGCGGTACGTGAGCTGGGTTCAGAACGTCGTGAGACAGTTCGGTCTCTATCTGTCGTGGGCGTTGGAAATTTGAAGGGAGCTGTCCTTAGTACGAGAGGACCGGGATGGACGTACCACTGGTGCACCAGTTGGCCTGCCAAGGCCATAGCTGGGTAGCTACGTGCGGAAGGGATAAACGCTGAAAGCATCTAAGCGTGAAGCCCCCCTTAAGATGAGATTTCCCATCGCAAGAGTAAGACCCCTTAGAGATGATGAGGTTGATAGGCCGGGAGTGTAAGCACGGTGACGTGTTCAGCGGACCGGTACTAATCGGTCGAGGACTTAACTTTGCAGGTTGAAAAAACCAATACAGTATATCCAGTTTTGAAAGATCGTCTGGTGACGATGGCGAAGTGGACACACCCGTTCCCATACCGAACACGGAAGTTAAGCACTTCAGCGCCGATTGTAGTACGTTGTGCGAGAGTAGGACGTTGCCAGGCTTCTTTCTTTTTTTCAGCCTCAGTAGCTCAGTTGGTTAGAGCACATGACTGTTAATCATGGGGTCCTAGGTTCGAGTCCTAGTTGGGGCGCCAAACGGCTCGTTGGAGAAACGGTTAACTCACATGCCTTTCACGCATGCATTCGCGGGTTCGAATCCCGCACGAGTCACCAGCGCACATGAACACGTCGGCTTCCGGCGTGTTTTTTCTTTCGTTCGAACATAAAAGCATCCCCCCTCCTTGACGACGCGGCGATCGCGCGCCATAATGGAACTGGAATCAAGAAGGGGGAATGAAGCCATGCCGAATTCGTTCACGATGGAATACGACCTCGCGGGCCGGACCGCGAAGGAGATCTATGCGAAAGTGTCCCAGGTCAAGACGATCGGGAAGATGACGCTCGACTTCGAGCAGCCCGAGGAGACCCGGATGATCTACGTCCAGCCGACCACCGTCTGGAAGGACGGCTTCAAGGCCCTGGTGGTCTTCCACGACCACGAGGGCGGGTCCGTCCACGTGGCGATCCGCTCGCAGTGCAACCGCTCGATGGTCATCTTCGACGGCGGTCAGAACGAGAAGAACTGCGTCGCGATCCGGAACGCGATCGCGGCCGCACTGAAGTAGCGCATCACGAGGGGGAGCACCGCTCCCTCTTTTTTCATGTCCGGAAATCGTACGGATGGGGTATAATGACGGTGTACGCTCCATCTTCGCGAGGTGCCCCGATGAACAAGCGCTCCAAGGCCTTCCTGATCCTATCCGTCCTCGACTTCGCCGTCTATCTCTCCATGAAGAGCATCTGGTCCGGCATCCGCGGGATGACCGGCGTTCCCTGGCTCGCGGTCTTCCTGTTCTTCCTTCTGCTTTTGATCGCCGTCGCCCGGGCGGTGCTCGTCATCCTGAAGAAGAAGACGGTCGCCGCCGACGTCCTCGGCGGGCTCTCCGTCGTCCTTACGATCGTCCTCGGATACATGTTCTACCTCGGGATCGGGTCCTTCAAGTATTTCGCCCGCGCCTTCGGCGACATCCTGACGACGGCCGTCTTCCTGATCGCCGGCTGGCTCTTCGTCGAACGGTACCCGAAGTCCTCGTGCGCTCGGAAACGCTGGTACCGCCGCGCGCTCTACGGCTTCTTCGCGACCATCGTCGTCCTGATCTCGTTCAATCTGTCCTATCCGTTCCTGAAGGTGCAGCCGACGGTCTACGCCGTCGATCGCGAGTACCAGATCGTCTGGTCGACCTCGTCGTCCGCGACCGGCACGGTCACGGTCGGGGGCGTCGTCTACGGCGACGAATACGCCGGGTCGCTCCGCTCCGAGGAGACGGTCCACAAGGTCTCGGTGCCGATGGCCGTCCTTGATTCCGCCGGATCCTACGAGATCTCCTCGACGCACTACCTCTACCGCGGTCCCTACTCCGGCGTCGCCGGCGCGACCGTGTCGAAAACGTATGCCTTCGATCCCGTCGACTCCTCCGACGGCGAGATCGCGCAGTTCACCCTCTCCGACGTCCACGAGTGGCGAAGCGCCGCCGTGAAGGCCGCCAGGAGCGCCGAGGACCTCGAGCTCCTCGTCCTCGCCGGCGACATCTCCTCGACCTACGAGTCGGTCGAAGACCTCGAATTCATCGGGAAGCTCGCCTGGGACGTCGCCGCAGGGCGGATCCCGGTCGTCTTCGCACGGGGGAACCACGACGTCAAGGGCGTCGTCGCCGATCGCCTCCATCGCTACGTCGGCGCCTCCGCGACGGGCGATTTCTACTACACGTTCTTCCTCTCCGGCATCGCCGGCGTCGTCCTCGACCTCGGCGAGGACCATGCGGACGACTGGTGGGAGTTCTACGGCACCGCCGACTACGGGACGTATCGCGCGGAACAGACCGCATACCTCGAGGACCTGGTGGCCGAAGACGCGTTCTCCGATCCGGCCATTGATTTCCGCGTCGCGGTGTGCCACATGCCGATCGCGCTCGTCGAAGCGAACGGATTCCTAGCGGACGTCAAGACGGAATGGACCGGTCTCTTGAACGACCTCGGGGTCGACATGGTCTTCTCGGGACACCTCCACGAACTCTACGCGCTGACGCCGGACACGGCGTCGGGAGCGGACCATCCGCTCTCCTTCGTCCCCGCCTACGGCACGACCCGCATCGCCGCCGGATACCGCACCGACGCGGACTTCACGAACTTCGTCGCGGCGCGGCGAAGCGACGTCCAGGACTACGCAAAAAAGGAACGCCTCTTCGGCGGCGCCTATACCGGACTCCATACCGTCTACCGTCCGGGACCCGGGACGGCGATCTCGAGCTACTTGAATTCGCAGGGGACCGAGGTCGTCCTGACCGACCCGTTCACCGGTGCTCAGGTGACCTCCTACCTCGTCGAAACCGATTGAAAATGCGCGTTTCCGACATCATTTTCTTGTGCATTGTGGATGTCGTTATGATATAATATAACAAGACGAAAAAAGCGAGGTGACCGCGATGGACGCCAACAAAGCTCTGGCCAGCATCATCTTCCCGAGCGTCCGCGACACGGTCGCCGACCTCGAGAAACGCTATCCGCCCCGGAACCTTCCGGACGGCGCGATGGTGACGCGCTTCGCGCCGTCGCCGACGGGGTTCCTCCATACCGGCTCGCTCTTCGCCTCCCTCATCTCGAAACGGCTCGCGGCCCAGTCGAACGGCATCTTCTTCGTGAGACTCGAGGATACCGACACCAAGCGCGAGATCCAGGGGACCGGCGACCAAGTGCTCAGGGAACTCTCCACGTTCGGCGTCGAACCGGACGAGGACTTCGTCAAGGGCGGTCCCTACGCCCCCTACGTCCAGAGCGAACGCAAGCCGCTCTACGACGCCGTCATCAAGGATCTCGTGGAACGGGGGAAAGCCTATCCGTGCTTCTGCACGCACGAGGACCTCGACGCGATGCGGAAGAAGCAGGAAGAGCTGAAGGTCAACCCGGGCTACTGGGGGGAATACGCCACCTGCCGGAACATCGCTCCCGAAGCCGCGATCGAACGGATCAAGGCCGGGGAACCCTACGTGATGCGCTTCAGGTCGCCGGGATCCCACGACGGGAAGGTCGTCGTCGCCGACCTCATCCGCGGCACCCTCGAACTCACCGAAAACGACCAGGACCTCGTGATCATGAAATCCGACGGTCTTCCGACCTATCACTTCGCCCATCTCGTCGACGACCACTTCATGCGCACCACGCACGTGACGCGCGGCGAGGAATGGCTGCCTTCGCTGCCGATCCACGTCCAGCTCTTCGAGGCGATGGGATGGCCCCGTCTCCGGTACGCACACCTGCCCGTGATCATGAAGCTCGAGGACGGGAAGCGGCGGAAACTGAGTAAGCGCAAGGACCCCGAGGCCGCGGTCTCCTACTTCCTCGAGGCGGGATACCCGATCGACGGATTCCTCGAATACCTGATGACGATCGCGAACACCAACTTCGAGGAGTGGCGGATCAAGAACCCGACCGCCGACAAGTTCGAGTTCAAGCTCAGTTACGAGAAGATGACCCTCGACGGCGCCCTCTTCGACCTCGAGAAGGTGAACTCGATCTCGAAGGAGATCCTCGGCTCGATGACCGCCGCGGAAATCACCGAAGAAGCCCTGAAGTGGGCGACGAAGTACCGTCCCGAGATCGCCTCGGCGATCTCCTCGGACGAGGATTACTTCAAGGCGATCATGGCGATCGAGCGCGGCGGCGAGAAGCCCCGCAAGGACTACGTCCGCTACTCGGACATCTGGCCGATCGTCGACTTCATGTACGAACCCGCCTTCAACCGATCGCTCTCGGCGCCGCTCCCGTGGAACGAGACGATCGCGAAGGAAACGATCCGGAAAGTCCTCGCCACCTATCGGAACGATCCCTTCCTCTCCCTTCCGGAAGAAGAATGGTTCGCCCGGCTGAAGAGTGTCGCGGCCGGCTGCGGCTTCGCCCCCTCGGCCAAGGAATACAAGAAGGACAGGGAAGCGTACCTCGGCCACATCGGCGACTTCGCGGAGATCATCCGCATCGCCGTCTCCGGCCGCAAGAACACCCCGAACTTCTACCGGATCCTCACGATCCTGGGAGAAGCGAAGGTCAGAGAAAGAATCGCCAGAACGATCGCCCTCCTGTAGGGCGGTCGCAAGTGGCCCGTTGGAGAAATGGTTAACTCATCGCCCTCTCAAGGCGACACTCACGGGTTCGAACCCCGTACGGGCTACCAGATGAAACCTAGACATATTGATTGGGAAACCAAGCAAATATGTCTTTTTTATAGTTCGTTCAAAGATAACGGTGTATTCATATCATCATTTATTTGAGAGTGATATGGATTGTATAGGACCGATAGATTTCCTCTGGGTACTGTCAAGAATCTTGGATAAATGGATTGACATCAAGAATTCGAATCACTGTGTACTTTGATCCTTTGCCATTCAGTTGCTTTGTATTGTTTCGGCTTTGTACTTTCGTTCCATGATTTGGTTCAGTTCTCCCCGAACTGAATCAAATCCGCGGTGGGCTTTCTTCCCCATGCGGAAGTTGTAGGACTCGATGCGAGAGACGAGGAACCTGTCCATCGACTCTTCGGAGGGAAACCGGATCTTCGCCTTGAGATCCCGTTTGAGATGCTTATTGGAATTCTCGATCAGATTCGTCGAATAGACGAGGAACGGATGTCAGCAGGACAGTCGTAGAACATCAGAAGAGAACGATTCTCGAGAATCGACTCGATGATCTTGGGATAGACTTTCATCCACTTGGACACGAACGCATCCAGGACGGATGCGGCCGCAAGGGCCGAATCCTGCTTGTGGATCCGTTTGAAATCACCGAGGATTTCCGCCCGGTCTCTCACGCGAACGTGGCAGGCGATATTCCGCATGACGTGGACATGGCAGCGTTGGACACCGGCTTGGGGATAGAAGCGCAGGATCGTCTCCTCGATGCCCTTGAGGCCGTCCGTTACGAAGAGCAACGGTCGCTTCACGCCTCTTGACTGGATATCCGCCAGCAAGCCTTCACACACGCTGGCGGACTCGCACGGAGCGACGGCGTAGCCGAGCATCTCCTTCGTACCGTCCATCGTGATTCCGAGCACGATGTGGATCGCTTCTTTCAGAACCGTGTCCCGCCGCAGCGGGACATAGGTCGCATCCAAGTAGATGACCGCATATTCTTCGGAAAGCGGACGTTTCCGGAATGCCTCGACGTTCACGGAGACGAGGTCCGTGATGTTTGAGATGGTTCCGCGACTGTATTTCTTCGCATAGAGCAGTTCGACGATCTCGGAAATCTCCGTATTCGTCAAGCCGCTCTGAAACAACTTCGGAATGAGATCTTCGGTACCGGTATCGCGTCGTCCATACTTGGGGACGACCGGGGATTCGAATTCGCCGTTCCGATCTCTCGGGATGACCAGGTTCAGTTCGCCATGGACGGTATTCATCTTGCGTTCGTAATAGCCGTTCCGGCTGTTTCCGGAGTTGAACCCGCTCCGATCATGCTTTTCGCAATTCAGAAATCCGGGCCATTCGAGCTTGAGAAGTTCATTCACGGCAGTTTCAAGCTCGAAACGAAACAATTCTTGGATGGATTCTTCCATTTTCTCGCCATTTGCGAGACAACGGATCAATTTCGTGGTAAAAATCATGCATGGGAAATCCTCCTTGTGTATGGTGAATCGGCAAACCCATGATACACAAAGGATTTCTCTTTTCGTATACTAAAGTCAGAAGTGATTGACAAAAACTTCTGGCTTTTATTGTTTTTTTTATGCCAAGACGGCGACGCCGATCAAAAACACATTTACACAAGATATTGTACAGTCTCCAAAGATCACCAAATCAATGCTCGTGATTACCTCGAATTAAGTAAATCTATGCTAATGATTGACAAAAGCATAGAAATACATTAATATAAGAGTGGAGGTGGAGATGATGTTGCTCTCATATCCCGAAGCTGTCGCCAAATACGGCAGTGATTATCAACTGAAAAAAGCGATCATTACAGGAAGCATATTCAAGATCAGGCCGGGAGTGTACGCGTTTGACGCCAACGCCGATGAAACGGCAGAGTTGTTCGTCAAGTACGATCACATCGTTCTGACGTTGGCGTCGGCATTCTATTATCATCACGTATCCGACTACGTTCCTGATCGCATTCACGTCGCCACCCCCAAAAACGCATATCCGATCGAAAGGCCGAACGTCAAACAATACTTTCTGACCAAAGACTACTATGATGTCGGAATCATGGAGGTCAAACAAGACGATCATACGATCAAGGTTTATGATCTGGAGCGGTCCCTGATCGAATTGATCCGTTATCAAACCAAGATGCCATTTGAAGAGTATTTCCATGTCCTCAAGAATTTTCGGGAAATCGCGGACAAAATGGATTTTTCAAAGTTAACCAAATATGCCAGGAAATTCAAATCATATGGGAAGATTATAAATACAGTACGAAATTCGATCATGTAGGAGGATATCAATGCTGCTGAAATCTGGTCTAGGCTTATCAGGAACATCGCCGCATGAGTGTGGAAGAAGCAAGAATCCGCGTCTGCCAGGACCAACTTCGGCTGTTTCCATTTCTTCCTGAAGGTCACGGAGACTGTCGCGGCGACACCGATGATGACCCGCCAGGAGCCGAGGCGGGTCCGGTGACTTTGATGGCTGATCGGACGCAAGACAACGATCCCGTCCCTTCCATCTTGCAGGACGGGACCTCGTCGCCCGGGCGATCCTCGATTTCCTCGGTTGACGCGTCGGGGGTTCCGGATCCATCGGAAGGATGACAGCGGCCATGATGAACAAGGAGAATCCTCCGTCGGGATTCTCCTTGTTTTCATGATGGGCGATGAGGTGGATGCATCGATTCGATCAGTGCGACTCGAAGTGGGTCTTCCCGCAGTGGGGGCAGAGGATGTCGGACTTGTGGTCGATCTTCGTGATGTTCCTAAAGAACATCGACGACTCGACCTGCTTCTTGTAGTACCAGTATTCGTCCTGCTTGTAGTCGGAGATGTTGAGGGCGTATTTCTTGAGATGGGCGTTGTCGGTATAGAAGAACGGCTTGCCCGTATCGGGACAGACGGCCGAAACGATCTGCGTCATGCAGTCGTTGCACTGATGGACCTCGCGATAGGGATCCTTGTGGAGCTTGCCGCCGCAGAACGGACAGACGTCCCGCTTCCGGTCGGAATACACCATCCCCCGGAGGAGGATCTGCTGGATCCGGCGGAACGAGTCGACGTCCTCCATCGAGACGAAGACGTCGTCGCGCGCCGGATAGTCCTCGTCGAAGGGGTTGGCGACGACGATCTCGTCGACGCCGTAATCGGTCCGGAACCGGTCGAAGTCGGCCTCGTCGGTCGTGCTGGCGACGATCATGATCCGGTACGTGACGTCCTTCGCGAACTGGAGGATGAGCTCGTTCTCGTGGGTGTTGAAGACGACCAGCTTCCAGCCCTTGAAGGAGAAGGTCGAGTTCATGTACTGCAGGTTCATCTTCGCGTCCTTGTCGATCGCGAAGTTGAAGTGGCCGACGGCGAAGACGGTGAGGATCCGGACATAGGTGAGGTAGTCCTGGATCAGCTGCGCGAAGTCGACGGACTCGCCTTCTTCCCTCTGGACGAGGTCGTGCTGCTGCAGGTACTTGTAGGTCCTGTAGACCAGATGGTAATCCTTCTGCATCAGAAAGATGTTGGTCTTCTTGAGGTGGAGCTTCGGGTTCCGGACGGGGTTCTTCCTGTAGACCGGTCTCGCCAGCCGCGGCTGGATCACGTTTCTGATCGAGGACAGCTCGACGAGCAGTTCCTTGGAGAGGCTGAAGTACTGGAAGAAGTCGCGGATGTAGCCGGTATGGAGCTTCCCGAGCGCGAGGAAGTA
Organism: Candidatus Izemoplasmatales bacterium; assembly: GCA_041649275.1. Lineage (NCBI taxonomy): Bacteria > Bacillati > Mycoplasmatota > Mollicutes > Candidatus Izemoplasmatales > Candidatus Izemoplasmatales bacterium. The sequence continues at coordinate 94,632 of JBAZNL010000004.1, read as the reverse complement.
GTCGAGGTGGTTCACCTTCTCGAGGAGGTTGAACTTCATCACGTTACTGGCGTAAAGGAGGCTGTTCAGGGTCCGCGCGTTCTTCTTGACGAGCGACAGGACCTCGTCGACGAAGTTGCAGAAGACGACGTTCTCGTAGATGCCGTAGTCGTCCTCGTAGATGCGCGTGAGGAGTTTCCGGGGCTTGACGCCCCGGGAGGTCAGGTTCGCGACGTTGTGGCTGTGGTTGGCGAGGTGGAGGAGGGTGGCCTGGTTGATGATGCGGGTGTTCTCGACCGGCAGGACGTCGTCCGAATCCTTGAGGACGATGATCGGCTTACTGAAGATCCGCTTCATCGCCGGCGCGGCCTTCCTGATCTGGGCGATGGTCTTCCTGAGCTTTGCGAAATCGAAGTCCGGGTCGACCGAAAAGAGCGTCATGTCATGCACGACGAAGTAGTCGAACTCGATGTAGGTGACCGTCCCGTGCTTTCCGACGAACGCCTGGATGCCCTTCAGGAGGGAGGAGAACCGGAAGTAGTCGTCGAGGCTGATGCCGCCGTACAGGTTGCCCATGGTCACTCGCCGTCAAGGCGCTTGATGAAATCGACGCACTGGTTCAATTTCAATCTTTCGAACTCCATGACGAGTTTTTCCTTGTCGTCGATGGTCTTGACTTCCAGCTTGGCGACCACCTTGGAAAGCAGGATCTTCTCGATCGCCTCGTGTTCGACGTCGTCGTTTTCGAAGCAGGCGCAGTAGATGTTGACGAAGTCCTCGATCTGCTTCAGGATGCGGTTGCCGAAGGAGATGTTGAAGGGCGCCATCAGCGCCTCGACGCTCTTGATCAGGGCGTTGTTCTCGGCGTCGAACGTCCCCTTCTCCCGCGCTTCCTGGAGGAGGCGGTTCATCGTCTCGTCGTCGTAGTACTGCTGCGGGATCGGATCGGAGTAGTTGCGGACCTTCGCCGCGCGCTTCGTGAAGTTCATCGTCTGCGCGCGGTCGTAGACCTTGTCGGAGATGACGAACGTCGATTCGTCGCGGTTCGCGGTGCCGATGAACCAGACGTTCGGCGGAATCCGGAGCGTATGGCCTTCCTCGAGCGCGAGATAGTCGACGTCCTCTCCCTGTTCCCTGCGGGAGAGCTTGATGTTGAGGAGCTTGAGTTCGCGCTTGTCCTCCTCGTGTTCCATCAGGGAGAGGAAGTCGGAGAAGTAGTACTCGATCCGGGAGAGGTTCATCTCGTCGAGCAGGACGAAGGTGAAGATCTCCTTGTTCAATGCGGACTTGTACAGGGCCAAGGTGAACTTCTTCGGGGTGTACCTCATCGAGAACTCGTTGTAGTAGCCGAGCAGTTCGTTCTTGTCCTTCCACGAGGATTCGACCTCGATGATCTCGCAGTTCCCGAGGATCGCCTCCGAGAAGATCTTCGGCAGGCTCGTCTTGCCGGTGCCGGACATGCCCTGGAGGATCGAGAGCCGGCTCGCCCCGAGCCCGGCGACGAAGGTGGCGATGTCTTCCTCCGTATAGGAGAGATGGAGCCGGGAATTTCTGGCGTAGTCGACGACGAACTGCACGAGCTGGTTCAGGGTGGTATTTTCCGTTTTGGATGCCTTCCGGCGCTTGAGATCCTCGCGGAACGCCTCGGCCTTCCCGTCGAGTTCGGTGAAGGCGGGGCAGGGGTCGAAGTCGGACGGCGTCTCCTCGCCCCGGTCTTCGCCGGTCGGCGCGCTGCCGGCCGCACCTTCGCCCTCGCCCGCCGTCGCGACGGCGGCGATGTTCAGGTCGTCGCGGTCGAACGCCTTGCGGATGAACATGATCACGAGCAGGGCGACGGCGCCGACGAGCGCGTAGATCGCCTCCGATCGGATCGTATATACGTAGTCGTTCACGCCGCCGGGGGCGGGAACGCCGTAGAAGGCGAAGATGTCGAGGATGACCGCCCGGTCGATCTGTTGCCCGATCTGGAAGTAGTAGCCGGAGATGCTGACCATGAAGATGAAGAAGATGTTGACGATGGCGGCCGACCGCACGATCGAATCGTAGCGGCGGTACTTGGAGAGGTAGCCCGCGATCGCGGCCGCGAGGAAGACGCCGGACGAGATGAGCATGACGAGGATGACGTAGGCGATGATGCGGTACCCGGGATCGAGGTTCGCGTAGTCGCGCAGAAGGTCGATCCCGGTCATCGCGATCGAATCGGAATAGGCGCCCGACTGGATCGAGACGACGAGCACCTTCAGCATCTGCATCCCGCCGGTGATCGCGGTCATCAGGACGACGTAGAAGAGCGATTCGATCCGCGGGAAGCGGAGCTTGCTTTCCTCCAGCACGGAATGGTTCAGGGAATGGAATTTACCGAGGAGGATCGAGAAGACGAAGACGGCGACGGTCGCGCAAAGCATCGGCACGTAGGCGACCGTCGACGCGGCATTGCCGTTGATCGTATGGTAGATCACCATCGCCAGGCCGGCGAGGAAGAAGACGAGGGTGACGACGAAGACGTACGAGAGCAGCGTCTTCGACTTCTGGACGAACCCCGCCTTGTCGTAGAAGTAGTAGGAGATGCACTTCGCGAAGAAGAGGATCAATCCCAGGAAGAACCCGAACTCGACCAGGAAGAAGACGACCACCAGGACGTCCGTCTCGCCGGCGAACAGCACGTTCGCCAGGATGGCGGGATCGACGGCGTCGTCGGCGCCGATCGTAAAGACCGGGATCGCGAACACGAGGAGCTGGATCAGGATGGCGAGGACGTCGATGACGAGGACCGCGAGCGGGATCCGCGACAGGCTCAGCTTGAGTTCCCGTTCCGCCTGCTTCCCGTCGACGCTATGGGCGAGGATCTTCCTCCGGAGGATGACGAAGACCAGCGCGGCCAGGAGGAGGACGATGTTGGCGATGACGAGGATCAGGGCGAAGGTCGAGAGGTAGATGATGACCGCATGCAGGACGATCAGAAGCGCTTCGAAGGCGAAGAGGAGGATGATCGCGGGCACGAATCCCCGGTTCTTCTTCCTGATCACGCTGACGCCGGAAACGAGGATCGGGACGAGCGACACGTAGAAGAGGATCGTGAAGACGAAGGCGACGATGGTTTCGAATCTTCCCGACATGAAGTCGGCGGAAAGCACCCAGAAGCTGTCTTCATAGGGAGAAGGCAGCGGCAGGGACAGGATCCACAGGTTCGAGAAGAAGACGAGAAGCAGCGCTCCGATCGCCATCAGTCCGACGAACCACGGTTTCGCGAACGGTTTTTTCATGGTGAAACCCCCCGAATGATGTTCTTTCGTACGACCTCTTGTGGAAGTCGGAATGCCGGCGATGCGATCGCCGGATGTGTTTCCGGTTTTAATCATCATATCACTTTTTTACCCGAAAAGATAGGGTCATGGCCGATTCTGCCGTCGACAAGGGCGATGACGGCCGGCAGGGTCGTCCCGGATTCGCGACCGATTGACGCGGTTTTCATTCCCTTGCCCTCGGAAAGATGAGTCAATCCCTCCCGAAGGTGGTATACTGACCTTATCATGACCACGACAACCCGGCCCTGTCGCCGGATGGACTACGGAGGATGAACACATGAGGAAGCATTGGATCATGGCGGGCATGTGCCTGCTTTTCGCGCTGAACGCCTGCGACCGGACGGTCCCCGGCACGACGTCGACCGCCATCCGGACGGCCGTCACGACGACCTCGACGACGACCGCAACCACCACGACCGGCACGACGACGGCGGCGTTCTTCGTCGCGTTCGAGGAGAACGGCGGATCGCCGGTCTCGGACTGCACCAGCGCCGCGCAGATGGAAAACCTGCCCGTGACCGTCCGCCGCGGGTTTTCCTTCGGCGGCTGGTTCGAGGACGCGGACCTGACCGCGGCCTTCGATCCCGAGAGTCCCCGCACCGACTGGACCTTCACCCTCTACGCCCGCTGGATCGCCCTCGATCCCGCGGTCGTGACGTTCGAGTCCGACGGCGGGTCGGACATCGCCTCGATGTCCCTGTTCATCGGCGAGACGGTCGCTCCCCGTCCCGGGGATCCGTCGAAGACCGGGTATTCCTTCGGCGGCTGGTACGCGGATCCCGACCTGACGTCGGAATACGATTTCTCGACGCCGCTCGTCGGGAATATGACGCTCTACGCGAAATGGCTTGCGGCGGAAGTGACCGTCACCGTCGAGCGCCATTTCGAGACCCTTGCGGGATCGTACGAGAAGACCGGCGAGGAGACGATCCTCGGATTCACCGGATCGACGGCCGTCGCCCCGCTTGCGCCCGTCCCCGGTTTCTCGATCGACGAAAACCATCCGTCGGCCGTCCTCTCCGGAACCGTCCTCGCGGACGGGTCCCTGGTCCTGAAGGTCTATTACGGACGCAACGACTACACGATCTCGTTTCAGACGAACGCCGACCTGTCGATCAGCTCGATCACGCTCGCCTTCGGGAGTCCGGTGACGCGGCCGTCGGATCCGATCCGTGCCGGCTTCACCTTCCTCGGATGGTACCGGGACGAGGCGCTCACGGTTCCCTACGCGTTCTCGACGATGCCGGCCGAAAACATCACCCTGTACGCGATGTGGCTCGGCGGAAACGCCTTCCTCGCTTTCGATTCGAACGACGGCACGCCCGTGGACACGATCCATGCCCCGGTCGAAAGCACGATCGTTCCGCCGACGCCGCCGACCAGGACGGGATATTCCTTCGGCGGCTGGTTCCTTGACGACGACTGCACGGAGGAATACACCTCCTGGGTCATGCCCGACCATGACACGACGCTTCATGCGAAGTGGATTCCCCTGGTCTATACGATCGTGTTCGAAGAGAACGGCGGATCCGAAGTCGCGGATCTTTCCGCTCCCTATGAGTCTCCGATCGTCCGTCCGGCCAATCCGACCAAAGAAGGCTATCAGTTCGGCGGCTGGTTCGTCGATCCCGAACTGACGTTCGAATACGTCTTCACGACGATGCCGTATCTCGGGAAGACGATCTACGCCAAATGGACCTCCGATCTCGAGGAGACATCGATCGCCGACGTCCTGGCGCTCGACGAGTGGACGTACGTCGAGGTCACGGGCGTCGCGTTCGCCGCAATGAACGACGGGCAGGTCGGCTACTACGTCTTCGACGCCACCGGCGTCCTGTTCATCCAGGATGACGCCGCGTCCGTCGCGATCGCTTCGCGTTACCGGATCGGCGGGATCCTCCGCTTCTGGAACGGCGTGCCGATGCTCATGCACGTCACCTCGACCGCGTTCCTCGACGCCGGTCAACCGCTTCCCGATCCGGCGCTTCAATCGCTTTCCGCCGCGGAATCCGCCTTCCCCGACAAGTCGGTCTATTCCGCATGCGTGACCCTCCGCGGAATCGTCCGCCCCGCGGCGGAGGGATTTTTGCTGCTCGACCCGGCCACCGCCCTGACGGTCCGTCTCGATCCGAGGATCGGAGGCGACCTGTCGCTCTGGCTCAACCGCTATGTCGAGATCGACGCAATCTACGCGCGTCATGAAGGCGCCTGGCGGTTCGGCGCCTACGCGATCGTCGAACCCGCGATCGACGATCTCAAGAAGGCGGAGATGCTTTCGGACTGGTGGATGACCGCGATGGCGGGGCGGCCGTACTACGAGGAGACGCCGCTCGACTTCCTTACCGACGATCCCTTCGGCTGGGGATCCTACGCCTATGTCTACAATGACGACAACCGCATCTACATCGACGATGCCGCCCGGGTCTTCAGAACCGTCGACGCGCCGACCGAGGTCGTCGTGCCCGTCGTCGCGACCGTCGGATCCGCTTCGTATTCCTGGAACTGGACCTTCACCCTCCTGCCCGCCCTCGACGGGACGATCGCCTCGTACCTGAACGCCTCCGATGGCGAGATCGTCGACCTCTCGGTCATCGTGACGATGATCGCCGACGACGGGACGATCCTCCTCGAGGACGCCACCGGCGGACTGTTCTTCATCCCTTCGGACGAATTCTCCCTGGGCGACGCGCTTTCCCTGAGGGTCCGCCGCACGGCCTCCCAAGGTTGGGCGGTCCTGTCCATGGAGGATGTCCTGGAACTCTCGGTCGTTGCGCGCCTTTCCTGGAGGGACCGTTCCGCGGATCCGATGACCCTCTCGGAATTCGCATCGCTCGATCCTTCCGATCCGACGACCTACGGACGGTACGTGGAGCTTCGCGGCTTCCTCGATCCGCTCTTTGACGATGCGTGGGGCGAAGGCCACGGTTTCCTCCTCACCGACGATGCGACGATGTCGCTCGACGTGATCCCCGTGACGTGCGCGGGGATGGAGTCCCTCTTCGGAATGACCTCGCTCGAAGTCGTGATCCGCGGTTACGTCGCCGGGGACGGCGACGGGAACGTCGCCCTCTGGTTCGAAGGCCTGCGCGGCGACGTCCGGATCCCGGACTACACCGACCAGGAGCGCGTCGACATGATCGGCACGCTCTTCGCCCGCGCGAACGCCGGGAGGACCTTCTCCGCCTTCGACGGCTTCGCCTTTCTTCCCTACCATCCGGTCCTCGGCGGATCGATCGCGTGGACCTTCCCCGAAGGATTCGCGGAACTCTATGATTTCGATGCCCGCGTCTTCCGCTTCGTCGCGGAACCCGTCACGATCCAGCTCGGCTTCTCCATCACCGTCGGCGCGGTCTCGAAGACGTTCGTCTACCAGACCGTGCTCGACCATCCGGCATATACCGCGATCGCCGGTCTGGAGGGAACGGACGAATATGAAGGCGCCTACGTCAGGGGCCTGGTCGTCTACCGCCGTCCCGATCTTCTTTTCCTCCAGGACGAAACCGGGATCATCATGGTCGAGGAATACGACATCGACGCCTATGCCGGCGACGAAATCGTCCTCTACGCCCGCAAGCGGGTCTCGGAATACGGCACGGCGTCCGTCACGCTCGTCCGGGCGGAAGACGACCGGTTCCTGGTGGCCATCCTCTCGCGCGACAATCCCGTCGCGATCGCCGACGCCCCGTGGGAACTTTCCGACGTCGCGGCGAACGATCCGACGGCGGAATCGTCCTACAACCGCCACGTCACGCTGAGCGGCCTGCTCCGCGAATCGTCGGAATACGGCGGCTGGTTCGAGGTCGTGCGCGGGTACGACCGCGTCCTCGTCGGCGTTCCCGACGATTACACCTATTTCAAGATGATGGCCATCCTCGCGGACGGACCCGTCGAAGTCCGGATTCCCGGATATCTTTCCGGCTACGACCTCGACGCCGGACTCTGGCAGCTCTTCTGGACGGGACTCGAACCGATGGAGTATCCGACCTACACCGACGAAGCGGTCGCGGCGATGATCGCCGACTGGATCGAATCCGAGATCGCGGGACCGGTTCCCGGCGACACGGGCGGGTTTTTTCCGCCGCTGTCGCATCCCGACCTGGAAGGCGTCATCGCCTACGAAGCCTACGGCGGGAACGCCGGCCTGATCCACTTCGAAACCGGCTTCGTCGACCTCGTGAACGGTTCCACGGACGTCTCCGTCCGCGCCACCGTCGCGGTCGGCGACGCGGAGGTCGTCCTCGACTTCGTCTGGACGGTCATGCCTGCGGCCGCCGAAGCCGACTGGGTGACCGTCGGGATCCTGCTCTCCGACCTCCGTGCCGAGGCGGTCTGGCTCGACGCGTCGATCCTGTCCGCCTTCGACGGACCTGTCGGTTCGGAGATCCTGGTGACGGACGGCTTCGCCAAGCTTTGGGTCGTCCTTCCCGAAGGGATGTGGCTCTACGATGGCGCCGGCCTCGTCGGTCAGGAGTTCATCGGTTACGGATCGCTCACCCGGCAGAACGGATGCTGGAAGTTCGCCGTGACCGAATACGAGATCGCCGCGAATGACGATTTCCACGGCGATACTTTCGAACCCCTGACGCTGGGCGAGACGGAAGCCTTCGACTTCCGCGGGGACTGGTGGTGGGTCGCCGGCGCCGTGGAACTCGAGGGCGTCCTCGGACGGACCGACGACGACCTTTACGTCCTTCGCGACGGTACGACCGAGATCGTCCTCCGGGGCTGTTACTTCGACGAGGGCGACCTCGCCTACGGGATCGGCCTGCCGATCCGGATCCGGGGATTCTTCGCGGGCGTCGACACGACGAACGGCGTCGAAAGGGTCATGGTCTCCTTCACCGACACGATCCCAACCGACGGGTTTCCCTACGTCCTGACCACCGACGATCCCCAGGCGATCGCGGAGATGATGCTCGACATCCTCGACGCCGGCATCGAGGGAAGGACCTTCGAGGCCTTCGAATGGGTTCGGGTCGTCGACTCCTGGCCGCTCTTCCCCGAGATGATCGTCGAATACCTGCCCGCAGGCGACGTCACCTTCGCCTTCATCGCCCACTCCCTGTCCTTCGTCGGCTGCGAGACGGACCAGGAGGGAACGGCGATCCTCAGGATCCTCTATCTCGGCGCCGTCGCCACCAGAACGATCCACTTCCGCGTGAACGGCTTTGCCATGGGGACGCTCGCGGACCTCTTCACGCTCGACGATCGCCTCACCGAGTTCTATCTGCCGGTCACCGTCCTGTATTCCGGACGGGGTTTTTCCTACATCGACGCCATGGGGTCGGTCTATCGTCTGGAAGGCGACTGTTACGGCTGGGTTGAGCCCGGTCAGGGAACCTGGCTCTACGGCAAGCGCACGACGATCGACGGCGAGGCCGGCTTCACCTACGACCTCCGGTTCTTCGGAATCCACTACGACACGCATGTCCCGGCTGCGACCGACGCCGGCGTCGCCGACCTCTACGCGGTCGCGGCGGGAACGCTCTCCGCCTATCTGGACGTCCGCGGAATCCTCGGATACGACTCCTTCATGGACATGTTCACGCTCTCCTCCGGAGGAAAGACGGTCTATCTTCGCGAGAACCTCCCCGAGGGAGGTTATGAAGCCTTCGGGCTTTGGGACGGCGGATCGATCACGCGCCAGGACCTCACAACGCTGATCGGCGACGAGGTCCGGCTCAAGCTGTTCGTTTCCGACGACACCGTGCGAAACGACATCCTGGTCGCCGATTTCCGCGGATACGCCGACGAACTTGCGCTCGTCGAACTCTCGCCCGCGGAAACCCTCAAGGTGGTCGAATCGAAACTGTCGGCGATGCTCGGCGGGATGACCTTCGGCGGCGGCGAAGCGCTCTCGTGGGCGTTCCCCTACGCCGACGAGACCCGCATGGTGTCTCTTTCCTACGCCCCTGCGTCGGGCTTCGAATCTCTCCCGATCGACTGGATCAACGGCGGGATCGTCGGCCTGATCGCCGGCGCGATCGACGTCGACGTCGTCTGCACGATGACCTACGTCGACGAGAGCGGCGAAAACCCGGTCGAGTACACGGACACCTTCGTCTTCACGATCCATCTGGTTCCGGCGCCGCAGGTCACGGTGCGCGAGGCGCTCTGGGGCGCCGTCGGCGAACGTTACGTCCTCGAGGGCGTCGTCGAGCGGCACTTCGACGACTGGTGGATCATCCTCTCGGACGAGACCGGACGCATCTACGTCGACGCGTCGGGACATGAGAGCTGGCTGGACGTCCCGCTGAACGACGGCGACGTCGTCCGCCTTCTGGGGACGCGCGCCCTGTACGAATACGAACATTACGTACCGATCCTCGACTACGTCGTCGACATCGACGTCGTCGGCCATGTGGAACTGCCGGATCTGGCGCCGAAGCCGATGACCGTCCAAGACATCCTGGAGCTCGACTACCTCTGCCCCGATGCCTTCAACCAGTACGTCTCGATCACCGGCACCCTCGTCTTCAGCGGGAACCTCTGGTATCCTTCCTTCGACATCCGCGGGGAAGGCATGCCCGAGGACGGGTCCTACGACATCCAGATCTGGGGGAACACCTATCAGGAATACAATGAGGCCATCTACCCGCTGGTCGGGAGCGTCCTGCGCGTGGAAGGATACCTGATCGGCTACCAGTACGTCTACCAGGCGTTCGACTGGATCGTCCTGGACGCACGGCACGCGGTCCTCCATCCCTGAGGCATCCGCGATCATCCATCTTTGGAAGCGTCCGGCCGGACGCTTCCTTTTTCTGCATAAAAAAACCCGTCCGGAAGGGACGGGTTCGGGAGACGAGGGGAAGTCACATGTTGTAGACGGAGCTCACGATCGAGCGGAAGTCGCGGTCGGCGAGGATCCGTTCGAGGAAGGCGAGGAGTTCTTCCTCGCTGTTGATCGTCACGGTGCACCATTCGTCCGACGGATCGTTGCGCTTGATGTCGCGCAGGATCTCGCCGACGAAGCTGACGTTCACCGGGTACGGCATGATGCCGTGCGAAACGCGCAGGACGGGCAGTTTGAACTTGATGCCCTTCCCGCTGCGGATGTAGATTTCGTGGCTGATGCGGCAGTTGCGGACGGAGTTGGTGAACTTGGCTTCGATGTCGTACTGGGTGTAGCCGAAGACGACGCGTCCCTGGCTTTCTTCGGCGATCTGGTCGAAGCGTTTGGCGAAGAGATCCTTCGGAAGCGGATTTTCCGTGAATTCGAATGTCATGGGGCTCCTCCTGCATGAATGGGATGGACGGCCGGCCGACATAGGCGACCGGCCGTCCTCATGTACAACAACATTATACCCAATTCGCCTCGAAATGACAAGAATGCAGAGCAGAATGACCGGTGCGGAATCTTCGCGATGGATCGGATGCGGGAATCGGCTTCATCGCCGTCGGGTTCAGTACGGGATCGCCTGTCGTCCCCCGGCCATGAGGCCATGTGACGTGTCGTTGCGCATCGGTTGCGCGTCATTCGTGATCATTTCTGGTAGAATACTTGCGAGGTGATGCCGATGAACAGGATCCAGGACAACATCAAGCGGATCAGGAAAGAACATGGAATGACCCAGGAGGATGTCGCGAGCAAGCTCTACGTGACGCGACAACTCATCAGCAAATGGGAGATGGGCAAGTCGCTTCCCAACATCGCCGACGTCGAAAGACTGGCGGAAATCCTCGGGGTCGGAGTCGACGACCTGCTCGACGATGAAAGCGTCAAGTCGATCACCCTAAGCGAAGCGATCGACAACCGGAAGAAGCGCAAGTTCGTCTGGATATCCATCTTCACGAGCATCGTCGCGGTCGGACTGGGGCTGTTCGTGCTTCTATCCGCCCTTTCCGGCCGTGACGATCAGATCGAGGTGATCGTCGCCTACTGCTATGTGACCGAGGCGGACGTCGAACTCGGGAAGTACGCGTTCGAAAACGATTCCCTCCGAGTCGAGATCGACGTCTTCCGCGATTCCTTCGGGTGGAATATCATCGATGCGGACGGAACCCCTTATGCGATCGAAGAACTCGTCGTCGGCGACAACGTCCAGATCTCGTATGAAGCCGATCCGTCGAACGGTCTTTCGATCGTCGTCATCGACAAGGTCCTCGATGTCGAACTGATGGGCGTTTTCGTGACTTCCGCGGCGACCGCGTATGCATCCCTGGACGAGATCACGGCGGCGACCGAAGGGGTTCGCTTCTGTTATCAATCGGAGAACCGTTCCGGGTGGAACGCCGAGACCGAGGTCACCACCACGCAGGACCGCTTCTACATCCATGCTACGATCGACGTATACATCGATCTCGATCCATTGAAGATTCCGGATGAAGCCCGCATCGGGCTCATCCGATCCGACGGAATCGTCGAGATCGACCTCGTCGACCTCGATTCGCAGCGCACGTATACCTACGAGGGGGCGTACCGAAGCGGCGGACCGGAACTGACGACGACCGAGACCGTCCGCGTGACGTATCGGATTCACGTCCGATTCGTCTCGACGGTCGATTCCTTCACGGTTCTCGAATACGACCAGAACCACGATCTCGTCATGGAAACATCCCTGTCTTCCGACAATGCCGTCGCCTTCGTCGCGCAGGAAGAAACCCTCCAGGCGTATGTCGTGACGAAACGGACCGTCGTCGGCGGACCGTACGGAACCGACGAGCTGACGAACGCCTATGAACTGTTGCGGGGCGAGACACGGACGTTCGCCTTCGCCGACGGCTGCGGCATGGTCGACTTCGTCGATTATACCCTTGACTGAAGAGAAGCCGCTTCCGCGCGCCGGAAGCGGTTTTTTCTGCGGACGGCGGCATCGGCTCCGGACGATCGACGGGCATCGAAGGAAAACCAAAAATCTCACGATGCGATGTTGAATGTTTTTCGTTTCCACCCTATAATAAAAAAGAACGCGAATCACTTCCGTGTCGTTCTTCATCGACGCGGATCGCAGGGGGGATCGCATGAAACGTTCGCAGAAAGTCCGATATCTTTTCGACCAGTTCTTGTCCAAGGGCACCTTGGCGATCGTGCTGATGCTCACCGTCATCACGCTCGGCGCGGTGTTGTTGATCGGAGTCCTGTCGCACTTCTTCGCCGGGGGAGAGACGAATGTCTTCCAAACATTATGGACCAGCCTGATGCAGACGCTCGACGCCGGCAATCTCTCCGGCGTCGAGGGATCGTTCGGGTATGTGCTTCTGATGACGATCGCGACGATCGTCGGGATCTTCATCACGAGCATGCTCATCAGCGTTCTCTCGAACGGTTTCCAGGAAAAGCTCGAGAACATGCGGAAGGGAACTTCGCAAGTGATCGAGAAGGGGCATACGCTCCTGCTCGGCTGGAACGACAACATTCCCGTGATCGTCTCCGAGATCGTCACCGCGAACGAAAACGTCAAGCGTCCGGCGATCGTGATCCTGAGCGAAACGGACACGCTGACGGTCCGGGACGGGCTGAAGGCGACGGTGAAGGACTTCAAGAACACGAAGGTCATCGTCCGCTGCGGCGAGATCCATCTCAAGGACAATCTCGAGCGGTGCGCGATCGCCCACGCGCGATCGGTCGTCGTCGCGGAGAACGACGACGTCGCGATCATCAAGTGTCTTCTGGGAATCAGCCAGACGGCGTTCTTCGCCGAGGAGTCGAAAGGCCACGCGACGGCGATCTTTTCGAGTCCGCAGAATCTCGTGGCGGCGAAGAAGATGTGCGGCGACCGGCTGGAGGCGATCCTGCTTTCGGACGCGATGAACCGCATCACGGCGCAGACCTGCCTCCAGCCGGGACTCTCTTTCATCTACAAGGAACTGTTCGATTTCGAGGGGAACGAGTTCTATTTCTGTCGTCACCCCTCCCTGACGGGAAAGACGATGAAGGAATCGCTCGGTCTCTTTCCCGATGCGGCCGTCTGCGGGTTGTTCCGGGACGGAAAGCCCCGGGTCAATCCGCCGATGGACACCGTCATCGGGGAAAACGACCAGCTGATCGTGATCTGCGAGGACGACGACAAGGCGGTCATCGCGGCGCATTCAGAAGAACGCTTCGCGAACCGGATCGTCAGGACGCCGCATCAGGCGAGCCGGAGCGTTCGAAGGCTCCTGTTCATCGGCTACAACCCGAGTCTCCTTGCGGTCGTGGAAGAGATGTGTCCCTATGTGATGAAGGATTCGCATCTGTCGTTCCTCGTTCCCGTCGACACGGAGACGGCGCCGCTCGACGAAACCCTCCGCCGCTGCGGAGTGGGATACGACATCCAAAAAGGCATCACCTATTCGAACGATGCGTTGGCGAAGCTGGATTACGCCAAGCTCGACACGATCGTCGTGATCGCGAACGACCTCGCTGACGGGGAGCGTTCCGACTCGGAAACGCTCCTGACGATCATGCATCTCAAGAACATCCTGAGCGAAAGCAAGCTCGACATCCCGATCATCATCGAGATCGAACGGATTCAGAACGAACCGGTTCTGCATTACGCGAGCGTCGACGACTTCATCGTGTCCAACGTCCTTTCCAACAAGATGCTCTGCCAGATCGCCGAGAACCGACATCTGAACGCCGTCTTCAACGAGCTGCTCGGCGAAGAAGGATCGGAGGTCTACTTGAAGCCGGCGAAACAGTACGTGAAGACGGACGAGACGGTCGATTTCGGCACCGTCGTCGCAAGTGCCGCGCTCAAGGGGGAAATCGCAATCGGCTACCGCCTGAAGCGCATCCATGAGAACGGCGGCGTGATTCTGAATCCGAACAAGGAGAGGGAAATCGTCTTCACGGCCGCCGACTCCGTCGTCGTCCTCGCGGAAGACTGACGATTGCTTCCGATGTCGAAACGTCGGTCGATCACGAAAGGAAACAGCACAAAATCCGACATTTCGAAACAAGAAAATGCGATTTCACCGGAAAACGCGTCAGAACGTGAATCTTTTGCCGTTTTTTCTCATATCGGCATCCATGGTCGATTTCACGGGCAGCCCCTTTGGGGCTGTTCCGTTTTTATAGTAAATCCATTAATGGATTGACAACTATAAGAGAATATTTCTATTTGGATATTGATAAATAATCGGAACATGCTATGATGAATGTCGGATGGAACAAGTCGTTTTTATAGATATCATGAATGTGATTGCTATGTTTCCAGATCGAAGCACGCCGAGTCATGGTTATTGCTTGCTCGACATTTTTCTTTGATACGGTTGTCATTATGTCGTCAAGTAGTCGTCAAGTGACAATCCCAAAATTTTTTTACATTTCATCCTCTTCCATATACGATTGTGTATTACTCAATAACCCACAGTTCAATTGAATTCTGCAAAATGTGAGAACATATAAATATAGGAGGTAAAACAATGCAATTCGACGAATGGTTAGGAGTAATTGGTATCATGGTGGGATTGATTGGCATTGTTGTCGGTATCATCGGAGGACGTAGCTTGAGTATTTCACGATCAATGAATAACACTATAAGGAATCCAAAGAACAGCACAGTACAACAAGCACAGACAATCAATATTGGCCTAGACTCATATGCCGTTATCAAATTATCAAAGGAAACAACCCAAGAAGAACTTCAATCAATCATTTCATCTTTGGCATCCAATGAAAAGAAGTTGGGTGATATTGAACAACAAATCATGAACACTCCAACAACGACCGTAAGCAAGGAAGCGCCGAAAAACCCCAAGAATGGCGATGTATGGATACAGATAAAAGAAGACGAAAATAAAGATTAATCATTTTGATAAAAATGTGAAAATGGCTCATAATAATTTTTTATACAGATGAGAGTTCCGAGGCTTGTATGAGAAAAGAAAAATACACAATCAATGTGTATAAGTTGGAGAAATACTATTCTAGTGAAGAATTGCTCGGCTTATTTAAAAAGAAAATGGATGAGGCAAACAACCGGGTTTCGGCAGTAAACGGATCCTTGTCTGACGGTGATTTTGACATCGTTTTTTTTGCATACAAAATTCAATATATCGATGACTCGGACATTACATGGTATGACAAGTGGAAAGAATTCTTTCAACTTCAAGAAGCATTACGATCATCGAGTATGACTGGGCACGGAGTGATATGTGTTCAAAATCGAAAGAAGGGTTACTCCTTTGTCTTGGTTTTTGGCCGAGCATTCGTCCTTGTGCGCGATTTAATTGAATACGATTATGGGATTTCGATGGCGGATAAACTGTTTGATGGTAAGTCAGCGGATGCAATATCATCAAAGTATTTTTCAATGGTTAAGAACAAGTCAATCTTTGATTACTACGAAGGCAGCAGTATGTTTATTGAAGATGGGCAGGCCGTTGATATCATAAAATCTAGAATCACCGAAGACCCCAATAGAAATACCGATAGATATATATCAACATTACTTGATAATGTAGCCCCGATAATAACGGTTTTTTACTCATACTTGCATCTTTCAATCTCAAAGACAGAAATTAACCTTTTAGATGTTGTTACGGTGCTAGATTGTTTATTTAATATTGAATATTGTTATCAACCTCGATTTCCAATTCCGAGGATGAAACCTGTTCCAAAGCAGAAATCTGCAGAAATAGATACAATACTTATCAATTTGTTGAAACTGGACACGGAATCAGAAGAGCTTGTTGTGAGCGTGCCGTTTTATTTTAGAAATGAAGCCGACGGCTATTCCTTTCTTGTTGGAATTGAATCACTTCAGTTGTCTTACCATGGGGAACATGAGAAATACGAAACGCTCGAACATGAAGACATAAAGGCATTCATAAAGAACAAAAACGTTATGGATGTACGGGAAGTAATATTAACTGCCAAGTCTGAAACTTCGGATCATAGACAATGCATTATGAACTGGATTGATACTCAGCTTAAAGTGATGGATGACACCTATGTTTTATTTGAAGGACGTTGGTGTACATTTAATGACGCATATATTGATAGAGTTAATCAAAAAGTTAAGCAACTCGAGCAAAATCACATTCGCCATATACCCGAATTCTCCGTTTCTGATGGGGAATTATGGAATTATCTTGAGGCTTATCCTGAAGAAATACAAGAAACATATACAGGCGGAAAATCATTTGGAAAACCGTACCTAGAGTTCATTTACAACTATATTCTGTCAAAAAAGCCGGGATGGACTTTGTTCGATCGCGTGATGTATAAGTCAATAGAAATATGTGATTTGTCAGTACTAAACACTACACATATCCACGTAAAATTCGGCAATGCGAGTAAACTTGAAGAAGCTTTACGACAATCGATTGCTGGCCTTCGTATATTTGAACGCGAGAAACAGGCAATTCGCAGCGAAGTAAGAAACAAAGAGGGAAAAACGCTTTCCGATTCAAAAACGATTGTGGTTTTGTACCTTAGCGATCTCATTAAAAAAAAAGGCGAGCCCTCAAACAGCAACTCATTAAAACTCAA
The DNA here is from genome assembly GCA_041649275.1 of Candidatus Izemoplasmatales bacterium. Taxonomy (NCBI): domain Bacteria; kingdom Bacillati; phylum Mycoplasmatota; class Mollicutes; order Candidatus Izemoplasmatales; species Candidatus Izemoplasmatales bacterium. The sequence goes on along the minus strand of JBAZNL010000004.1, from coordinate 77,931 downwards.
ACAGACATTCATAGATTGGGCAGAAGAAGTAAAGAACTCGCAAAAAGAATATTTGCTTGTAATAGCAAAGTCTTCGGAAACCCAGGGTAATTAAAATTCCGATTTGGAATAGAATTGATAAGTGTGAGATTTGGTGAAATCACAGATGCCCCAGCAGTCCGTGGTTTCGAAAGTAAATATTGTCTTAATACTAGAGATCTTATTAATAATCAATTAAGCGCTATTCTTCCTTGAGATCGGTCGTAAAAATCTCACTATCAAATTGCTTTAGTACTGGAGTTCAAATCCGGAATTCCTTTTTGACTGTTGACCAGGTTTCAAACGCTTAGTTTTGTTATTTGTTGGTCTACTAGAGCAAACACACCATGTAGCATAGATGGATAGAATGAATCTTGGTTTTTTCATGCCAAGAAAACTATTCACTCTAAGTGATAAACCTCTCGACTTTGGAATAAACGCCGTGTGAATATCGTCTTATGAGATGACGGCAAATTCAGTATCACGACTCATCATGCAGAATGAAGTAAGAAGATACATGAATGAGATGAACAATGATTGTCACTTGTGTGATCTATTTTTATGCTATCTCAGTTTCGTAGAAATGGGATTTTATCGACATAGTAGTAATGTGTGGTAAGGATATTGTAATTTTCCATTGAACACAAGGAGGGTGGCTATGGGGTATTTCTACCAAAACTTGAGTGATTTTGAATTTGAGAGTCTGGCACGAGATATTTTAGAAAGATTAACCGGAGAGCAAATTAGAAGATTTGCTTTGGGCAGGGATGGAGGAAAGGATCTCGCGGATGCGAAAACTCAAAACACGATTATTGGGCAAGCAAAAAGATATGTTTATACGGATTATCGAGCACTTTATAAACAAGCAAAAATAGAAAGCAAGCGACTTAACGATATCAAGCCACAACAATACTTTTTTTTTACAACCCGCCAATTAACACCAAAGCGAGTGGAAGATATATTTTCACTTTTTTCGAAATATATGCCATCGAAAGAGAACGTCTTCGACTCCCTTCGAATTGATGATTTTTTATCAAAGGATGAGAACAAGGATATTTTAAGAAAGAATCCGAAATTAATCATGTGCGATATGACAGCTATTGAAATGGTTTTTCAAAAGATTATTCATCTTTCCATAAATAAAAATATACAAATTGACGTCGATGATTTGCGTAGAAAGATTAAGAGTGTTCAGAAGTATTTTGTTGACACGACTATTTATAGAAGAATGTACACAAGTCTAAAAAAAGACAAAGTCATATTGGTAATGGGCGATCCAGGAACCGGGAAAACCGTAAGTTCGTATATGACCATTTTATCTTTGATGAGGGAGAAATATTTACCAATATGCTCATCCAGCAACAATTTGGATGACATTAAAAAAGCTGTTGGGAGTGACGAATTAAAAGAAGTCATATTGATGGATGACTTCCTGGGGAGAGTTGATTCGACAATTTCGGCTTCTGAATATTCAAAGCAACTTGAAACACTTATCAATATGATTAAATCTAAGAAGAACAAGTATTTGATTCTAAACTCAAGAAACTATATTTGGGACTATTGCAAAAATAATAGTTCAATATTTATGGAAAAAATCGGGTCGGCTAATATAACGGTAATAAGCACTAATCAGCTAAGCAAAATTGAAAGAGCACGTATTTTGTATAATCATATATTTCATTCGGGGTTGCCGAAGGAATATAAGGATAGTATTTATGAAAAACAGTTTTATCTAGAAATAATCAAAAGCCCGAGATATAACCCGCGTGTTATAGAACACTTTTTATTATCAAAACATCTTCTCGGTGTACCAGCAGAAAAGTATCAAAATTATATAACCAACACGATGAACAACCCTAATTTGCTTTGGGAGTCGGAGTACAAAGAACGGCTTTCTCAGTCGGATCGGGTACTACTTCAAACGTTATATTCAATATCGGATACTATTGTATTCACCGATAAACTGCGTGCGGCATTTGAAAAACGTATAACCGGTATTCCGACTATTGATAAAACGATTGACCCTTATAAAAAGTCCCTAGATTCATTAACGAATAGCTTTCTAATAAAGATTAGTTCATCAAATTTGTCTCACCCTTATATTTCTTTTGCCAACCCGTCTATAATTGACTTTATTAAGGGGGTAATTACACCGTATGAAAAAGAGCAAATCCTAGAATCAGGAATGTACATTGAACAATACTTCACCTTAATTGAGAATTTCGCAGACAGCGACAGATTGTATGGGCTAATTCAGAACAATAAGATTTCGTCGATTATTTCAGAACGTCTTGAAATTCCTGAATTGATAGCATTGCAGTATATTACTAAACACCCCGATCAATTTTCGGATTATATAAGCGACTTTGTCGTAGATACATTAAGAAAAGACCGTCCCCTCATCGGGTTCAGTCGAAGATTCAATTATCAAGACATAATAGTAGCCGCAATGGAGCATAGTATGGCATCCAAATTAGGCTATGTAGAAAGAGTAACGGAGATCGATGTTCTAAACAAAGTCATTTCCAATTTGGATTATAATCACGCTTTGGAAATTTACAACGAATTAACAAGAGAATATGCGAAGGAATTGAGTTCAAGTTCGTATCCAATATTTAAAGAGAAATATCTAGACAATCACATTGATGAGGTTATTGATTTTCTAGAAAAACAATTAGAAACGTCTGCGTCTGATTACTTTGACGGAACAGATTATGATGATGGGCAGCTGATAGAATCATTAAAAATAGAAGCCGCCGATAGAATGAAAGAACTATCAGAAATTGATCCGATAATAAACGGATCGATTTCCGTAAATGAAGATGAAATAATCAAATACTTGGATCAAAAAGAATCGCGAATTGAAAGTATGGTTACTGCCGCACATGATACATATTTCTCTGATAAAACAGACGAAGAAATCGATGTTTTTAATGATACTCCTCGTTCGTCTGACGATGTGGACGACAGCACTATTATAGATATGTTTACTAAATAATGGTTTTTTCTGTGATCCAATCGATACATTTGCATACCAAGGAAATATAGATATGGAATTTGGCATATTTTCTGATTGCTAAATGAGGGCGACTCGATATTTGAGTGTGTTCTTGTATTTTCCCATGTGGATTGTGCCATTCGCGATTGCTGGAAGGATAGAGAACTCGTATCTTCTTGCCGAGAACTCCGCATCCGAATACTCGTTGTCCGTCGAGATGCAGAATACGATCTGAGTTCGACTGACCGCGATGATTCGATAGATGAAGGTGCGAAAGACATCAATATCGAGATCCTCAAATGGTTTCGTTTGTTTCGCGAGAATCTTCTTCATTTGGGATAACTTGGATTCCTTCTGAAACTTGATCATAATCTGTTTTTCAGTCGCATTGATGTCGTTCATCTTGGTTCGAATCTGACCGTTCAAGGCTTGATACTTTTTCATGAAGACCTCTTCCGGTAAATCCGGAGTCGAAATCTTCAAATCAACCAATTGAGTCAATTGGGATTGGAGTTCCGATTTCTCTTTTTCCAAAGCGACCAATTTCACTTCATGCTCGCTTTGCACTTTGTTCTTCGCGAAAGTCTCTTCAAGCAACTCCATTGTTTGAGGATTGTTCCAGAAGACCTCGTTGAGCATCTGCAGACTTGCGCCCTCGATGGATTCTTGATATAGGGCTTTTGCGCGACAATTGTGCTTCCCCTCGACATAACCGCCACATTGCTGCATTACGCGCGCCGAAGGCGTGCCGTAGTTCCAATAACGCCGTTTCAGGGTGCGACCGCACTCGTGACAGATGATGATGCCAGAGAACGGGTAACGGTACGTATACTTGGATAGATTCTTATCCTTCCCGACCGTTTGCAGGGCTCTGGCTTCTTTGATTTTCTGAGCGAGCAGGAAGGTCTCCCGGTCGATGATCGGTTCGTGGTTGTCTTCCACATGGAATTTGGGAGCGATGTTGTCGTTCTTCACGCGCTTGTGGGTAAGATAATCCGTGGTGATCGTCTTCTGCATGATTAGATCTCCACAGTACTTCTCATTGGACAGAATGAAGTTGATGGTGCTATTTCGCCAATAGGTTCTGCCGGCGCCGGTCTTGTAGCCTTTCGCTTGGAGTAATTGACAGATTTTAGCTGGACCGATGCCGGAGACATAGAGCGCGAAGATCTCCTGGACGATTTTGGCTTGTTCGGGAATCGGGACCAGTTGCTTCGTTTCCTTGTCTCGGGTGTATCCAAGGAACCGTTTGTTGTTGACCACCGGATCGCCTTCGCTGAAGCGTTTGCGGATATTCCACTTGACGTTCTCGCTGACGTTCCTGGCTTCTTCCTGAGCGATGGAAGACATTATCGTTAGTAAGAAGTCAACCTTGGTGTCGGAAGAGTAGATGTTCTCTTTCTCGAAGTAGATCTCGACTCCGAGTGTTCGCAACTCACGGATGAAATTGAGACAATCGACGGTGTTTCTCGTGAATCGGGAAATCGACTTCGTCAGGATCAAATCGATTTCCCCATTCCGTGAAGCTTCGATCATCGCATTGAATTCCTTGCGGTTCTTCGTGGACGTACCGCTTAGCCCTTCATCCGCATAAATCCGGACCATTTGCCAAGTCGGATTGGAAAGGATGCGTTTTGTGTATTCGTCGACTTGGGCATCATAGCTGGTCTTCTGTTCGACGTTGTCCGTGGAGACGCGGCAATAGGCACAGACTCTTTTCTTAGATGGGATGAAGTCTCCGCTGGCATTTTGTTCGAAGGTCATAACGGGTTTGATGATCTTGACTTGCTTGTTTTGCATGGTGAATGGTTCCCTTCTGTTTGGCGTACCATATACATCACTCTGGAAGCAAGAATTATCAAGTTCTATTTCGATAACGATTGCTTTGGAGAGATATGTTTCTCCTTGATTCCGAGATAGTATACCAAACGGAAATATACTTGCCTACCCGCCAGTGGCACAATCGTTCGCCGACGAGAAAAAGTTGCATTACCGGTAATTCGTGTGAACGGAAACGTCAAGTGTATCGCAATAGGTCGTCAATAGGTTGTCAACCGGTCGTCAAGTAGTTTTCAATTACCTAAGTGAAAAAATTGAGAAAATCGAAGGAAAATCTCACCAATATCTCATTCTAGAGAAGCGATTTTCTCACAAATGACAGTTGTGTTGGGATGGGAGTTATTGTCGACATTAACTTTGAAATCGATGTAATATTTGACAAAACATTAATGTTGACAATAATCGAGTTAATGACGACAATAACCCCCTATTTTGTGCCAAAAACAGGGTTAATGCATACAATAATCGAGTTAATGACGACATCGGTACACAAAGGAAAGTAAAGGAAAGTAAATAGATATATAAGATAAACTGGATAAAGCAAAAAACCGGGTGGTTTTTCGCGATTTTTTAAGACACTCGAAAAGATATGTTGAAAAGCGAAGGGGCAATAGAGTGCCTTCAATCCTATATCAGCTAGGGTGTTTGTGCATTGAGTAAGTTTTGCATAGAATGACTTGACACATACACGAGAGACATCATTGGAACCCTTGGATAACTTAAGTTTCATCGCGCGCGAAACGGAAAAAAAAACAATATCTTGTTGTGATATCCCCCCCCGTTCAGATAAATAACCGGACATGGGGTACCGTTCGATGGGGCCTCGAAAAAACGGCCGACCAATTTTTGAAAATCTGATATTTCTATCGAGAAATAACAATATTGAGAAAATCCATATTTAATGGTGAATACCACGGGACAATTTTATGTTAATTCTCAAGATGGCCTGAAAAAAGGATTATAAAATGGTAGAATATTCATAAATGGGTTTCACATACTAATAGAATGGGTGAACAACAAATGGAAAAAGAGAAAAAGGTAAAAGAAATCAGCTTAGAGTCTGTTCTTTGGAACTGTTGCAACGTATTGCGAACAAGAGAAAAATCAGACAACCGGAAAGCCGTTTTGGGATTGGCATTTCTCAAGTTTGTGGGAGACAAATTTATCAAGCAACAAGACAAAATTAGGAACATCTATGGTGACAATGAGGTCTTTTTAACTACGCCGTCATTCTACCTTTCTGACAATGTCTTCTATTTGAACGAGACATCCCGTTGGAGTTATATTGTTTCCAATAAAGCAAAGAACAACATCGCCACGATTCTAGATGCCGCAATGAAGGACATCGAGGATAACAACCCTTCACTGAAAGGTGCACTAGAGCTAAATCTATATGCACCACTCAACCTGGAAATCAAACAATTGAGTTCTCTCATTGATGAGATTAATAAAATATCTGAAGAACGTTTCCATGAGAAAGATTTGATTGGACGAGTCTATGAGTATTTTCTTTCCGTATTTTCCATCTACGAAGGGAAGGCGGGGGAATACTACACCCCGAAGACGATCGTGGACTTGATTGCGGAATTGATAGAACCATTTAGCGGACGCATTTATGATCCATGCTGCGGATCCGGATGAATGTTCATTCAGTCTCTCAAGTTCGTTGAAAATCACCAAGGGGATAAAGACAACATATCAGTTTGGGGGCAGGAAGAAAACCCCACAACATATAAATTGGCCAAGATGAATCTTGCTATTCGTGGCATTTCAAATAACCTGGGTCAAAAAGCATTCTCCACATTCCTTGAGGATCAGCACAAAGACGAAAAAATGGATTTCATTATGGCGAACCCCCCGTTCAACTTAAAAAGTTGGTACTCGGAATCTTTGGCAACGGATCCGCGTTGGAGAATCGGTGGAGAAACCGTCATCCCTCCGGCTAGCAACGCCAACTATGCTTGGATTTTACATATGCTTTCCAAGCTCGATGTCAATCATGGAATTGCCGGGTTCCTTTTGGCGAACGGAGCGCTCGGAGCAGGAAGTAAAGGATCTCGAATTGGAAACGGTGATAGTGAAGACGATGAAAGCGAAACCGTTGATTCGACGAATTCGGAATATCGTATCAGAAAGCAATTGATTGAACAAGACAAGATAGAGGCCATTATCATTCTTCCGAGAGAAATGTTTTACTCAACGGATATTTCCGTAACACTCTGGATTTTGAATAACAACAAGAAAGAGCAAAGAAAAAAGTGCGTTGAGTATAAATTGAATGTAGATGGTAGTTTGACGGTTGATGAAGAGGGAAAACCGGTCGTAAGTTTGGTTGAACGCCATCTTCGCGATCGCCAAAACGAAATTCTATTCATCGATTTACGTACATGGAATACGAATTTGTTTGATAAGAAATTCGTGGAGTTTGACCCCGCTCAAGTACAGAAAATCAAGAAGATTTACCATGATTGGCAAGGACGAGACACATCAAAATACCATAATGTTCCTGAACTCTGCAAAGCAGTGAAAATGGAAGATCTGATCCGGAAAGATTATTCCTTGGTTCCATCAAAGTATATAGATTTTATCGATCATGATATGGAAATTGATTATCCCAAGGAAATGGCGCGGATTCAAAACGAAATGAAGGACTTGATTCGAGAAGAAATAGAAACCCAGCAGTTGCTTAAGGAAGCTTTCAAAGGTATTGGTTATGAGATCGAGTAGGCTAGGAGATTATATTGAACCAGTTGAAGGCCGGAACACCGATTTACATTATGGAATTGATAATGTAAGAGGAATCTCAATCAAGAAATGTTTTATTCCGACGAAAGCAGATATGGATGGTGTGGCTCTAAATAGATATCTCATTATCTCTCCAGGTGATTTTTGCTATGTTACAGTTACATCGAGAAATGGGGAAAAAATCACCATAGCATACAACGATTCACAATCAACTTTCATCTGTTCATCCAGTTATGTTGGCTTCAGAATTCAGGAAAACAAACTTAACGAACTCATGCCAGACTTCTTGTTTATATGCTTCAATAGGCCAGAATTCGATCGATATACCCGATTCAATTCTTGGGGAAGCGCCCGAGAAACATTTTCTTGGGATTCAATGTGCGAAATGGAAATCAATCTACCTCCACTCTCTATTCAACAGAAATATGTGGATGTCTACAAGGCTCTTGTTGCAAACCAAATGGCATATGAAAGTGGTCTTGATGAACTAAAACTTGTTTGCGATGCAAGTATTCAGAGAATCAAAGAAGAGAGCACAGTACAAAAACTAGGCAGCCTAATTCGTAAAGAAAACTTGAGAAACATCGATAACAAAATCCATAAAGTAATGGGACTCAGTACAGAAAAACGGTTTCGAGAGGCGAACTCAAGAGTTGATCGATCTGAATTGAGTAAATACAAGGTTGTTAGCCCGCTTGAATTCGCCTTTGTAGAAATTACGGACACTTGGAAGTGTTTTGCTCATGCGATGAATGATTTGGGTACAAGAATAGTTGTTTCACCAATCTATCAGGTTTTTTCAGTTGATAAAACTAGACTAAACCCACAATATCTATCCGCGATATTGAAGCGAAACGGGTTTGATCGTTTTGTAAGATATCATTCTTGGGGTTCAGCAAGAGAAGTTTTCTCGTATTCTGAATTAGCGGAAATAAGTATACCCACTCCCAATCTTGAAGTCCAGAAGGCTATTGCTGCTGTATTTGAAGCCTATGAAAAACGGAAAAAAATCAACGATAAGCTAAAAAAACAAATCTCTGAAATGTGTCCAATTCTCATCAAAGGATCGAATGAAGAAGCACAAAGGGGGTAATATGCATGCCCAAATTTGATGAAGCCCAACTAGAACAAGCCATTATCGAACTATTCCAAAATCAAGGTTACGAGTATTCCTTTGGTGAGACGATGCATCGGACGTCAAAGGACATTTTACTTGTTGACGACTTCATCGATTACCTCCATGATAGATACCCAACAGAAGCTTTGACTGATAACGAAATCACACGAATCATCCACGAGATATCCTTCATATCGTCTTCTCCTCTTTTTGATGGAAACAGAAGGACTTTTTACAAGATCAATGAAGGATTCAATTTGGTCCGTGATGTTTCGTCTCAAGGCTCCCTACACATCGAATACATCGATTACGACCATGTCGAAGGAAATATCTTTCGAGTGGTGAACCAATATGAGCTTGAGGATGTTGAGCACCGGATTCCTGATTTGATGGTTTTCATCAACGGAATCCCCATTTCCATCTGCGAATTCAAGTCTGCACTGAAAGAAGACAAGACAATCTACAACGCCTGGGAACAAATCAATATCCGCTACACCAGGGGAATTCCCAACGCATTGAAATATTGTTTCGTTTCCATGATCACCGACGGATCCAATACGAAACTCGGAACCATCTTTACTGATTACGAGTTCTATTACGCATGGAAAAAAGAGGAAGCGATGGATCCTGAAAAGGAGGGAATCGCCTCCCTCGTATCCGCCATCAACGGATTCTATCGAAAGGATCGAATCCTTGAAATCTTGCGAGACTTCATCATTTACCCGGATGGAGACTCCAAAGAGAAATACCCGATCCTCTGCAGATATCCCCAGTATTTTGCGACAAAGAAGCTGCTGGATAACATCCGAGAACACATCAAGCCTAATGGGGACGGGAAGGGCGGCACTTACTTCGGTGCGACCGGGTGCGGCAAAACCTATACGATGCTGTTTCTTGCGAGACAGCTTGTCAAAACGCACGGATCCGAATTCCATAGTCCGACTGTTCTTGTGATTGTTGACAGAGAAGATTTGGATTCTCAGACAACGGGACGCTTCATTACATCCAAAACCTATTTGGCGGACAAAAACGTCCGAAGCGTGGAAACGCGTCTCGACTTGAAAGAAACGCTTTCCACCACAAGGAGCGGCGGAGTATATGTCACGACCGTTCAGAAGTTCACCGAGGATACTGGTTTGTTATCTGAACGTATGAACATCATCTGCATTTCGGACGAAGCGCATCGGACCCAAATTAACCTTGGAGCCAAAGTCAAGATCGGTTATGAATCGGGAGATACTCGAAAACCGTCGACAGCCTTAATCTCCTCCGAAGGCCCAAAGAATCAAGTCAAAGCGAGTTCGATTGAAACGACATATGGTTTTGCCAAATATCTCCATGACTCCTTCCTCAACGCAACCTATCTTGGATTCACCGGGACTCCGATTGACGAAACCTTGAAGGTGTTTGGGCCGATTGTCGATCAATATACCATGAAGCAAAGCGCCGAGGATGGCATTACGGTGCGTATTTCGTATGAGCCGGCTCTTGCTCGCGTCATCGTGAATGAAAAGCAAGTAGAGGAAATAAAAAAGTATTACGCCGAATGTTTGAAACTGGGAACCAATGAATATCAGGTCGAATCCTCCCAGAAACAGATGACCGCGGTTGAAGTCTTACTTGGACACCCCGATCGTTTGAAGAAGGTTGCCAAGGATATTGTCGACCATTACAAGAAGCTTGAATCCAACAAACCAGAAATCACCCAAAAGGCCATGATTGTGTGTTCCAGTAGAAAGATCGGCTTAAGCCTATACAAGGAACTCATTGCTCTTGATCCAGAGTGGGTGGTCAAGAAAAAAGCGGAAAATGTTTCATTGCTTTCCGAGGATGAATTAACCAAGTTGGAATCGATTGAAAAAATCAAGTTCGTCGCTACTCAAGGGCAGGACGATCCAAAGGATCTCTATGATTTGTGTGGAGATCGGGAGTATCGGAAACACTTGGCGGACGTCTTCAAAGACAAGAACTCAAACTTCAAAATTGCTGTCGTTGTCGACATGTGGTTGACAGGCTTTGACGTCCCCTCCTTGGCGGTCATGTACATTGACAAGCCTATTCAACGTCACACATTGATTCAGACCATCTCTCGCGTAAATCGCGTCTTTTCCGGCAAGGATCATGGTGTCGTCGTCGACTACATTGGATTCTACCAGGAAATGATTGAAGCCATGAAGATGTATGGGAACATCGACGATATTCCCATTGAGCAGATCAATATCTCTAGGGAGATCTTTTTGAATCATCTCGATCTCCTCGATAAATTGATGCACGGATTCAACTCCACTAAGTTCTTCTCGGGAACACCCCTTGAGCGGCTTATGTGCTTGAACTATGCAGTCGAATTCGTTCAGTTAACCAAAGAAACCGAAACTCGGTTCATGGGATTGTCGAAGCGACTGAAGTCGAGCTATCAGATTGTCGCCCCCACCGGAGAACTGACGGACGATCAAATTGAAAAGGCCAACTTCTATTTCGCAATTCGATCCATCATCTTCAAGCAAACCAAAGGCAATACCCCGGATGCCGAGATTATGAATCGGCATGTCGAAAAGATGATTGAAGACGCCATTCAATGTAGCGGCATCGAAATTGTCGAAGACATAAAAGACGGAGAAGATATATTCTCAGATGAATTCATCAAGAAGATCGAACAAGCTCAATTGCCAATATCTAAATTCAATGCCTTATTGAAACTACTGAGACGCGCTATCAAGGAGTATGGAAGAGTCAACCAGGTCAAGGCACTTGAGTTTGATGAAAAACTAAAAAAAGTCATTGATCGATATAACGATCGCGACAATCTTGTGTTTACCAGCGAAGTTGTATCCGACTTCATCGACGGACTTTCTGATGAACTGGCGAAGTTGTTTAGAGAATTGAATGAAGATAAGTCGTCCTTTGAAAAGATGGGTATTTCCTATCAAGAAAAGGCGTTTTATGACATTCTTATAAAAGTTCGAGATGTACATGGATTTCCGTATGACGATGCAAAATGCTTGATTCTATCGAAAGAGATTAAAAAGCTTGTTGATGACAAGGCCAAGTATGTCGACTTCACATCTAGAAGCGATACAAAGAATCAACTCTCTAGAGATTTAACGGTTGCTCTATATAAAAACGGGTATCCACCGCAATGGAATAATGAAATATTCGAGCAAATACTGAGTCAGGTTGAGAATTTCAAAAAGTTTCAATATCCAAATGAGTAAATACGTTATATATCCAAAAAATCAGAATAATTGCGAACGATTGCTAATCCGCCGTCCGATGTACAACCAAATTGTGGATAAATTGGAATTGGAAAATAATCTTTTTTTGGACCAGTAATATTACATCGGCGACAAGCTCACTTTGATGGAAAATGTGAATAATTAATACTAACCACAATTACACTGAAATACAAAAGATGTTTAGGAGGAAAGAAAAAATGTTAAAAAGTATTGCAATTAAAGGTTTGTTTGGACGCTTTGACTATGAAATCGAGCTAAAAAATGGCGGAATCACAATAATTACGGGACCCAATGGATTTGGAAAATCCACAATTCTCAAGATTATCAATGCGTTTAAAAATGGAGGGTTATATCAACTTATTGGATTTTCGTATCAAACATTATTGATGACGTTTGACAACAATCAGCAGTTTGAACTTAAGAAGAGTTCAGAGGAGATTTCAATAAATGAAATTAAGTTCCATATACCATCTTTCAATAACAAAAAAAGCGCAAGAAAAAGAGGGTTACCTTCATATATCGAGAGAATTGGTCCAAACGAATACATCGATCTCAGAACACGAGAAAGAATGTTGATTAATGATTCAAGACTTAGGATTAGAGGCGACATGTACAATTTCGATACTGATGATGACTTCTTTTTTGACATAATGGACGAGTGTAGTACAAGAGACAATAATCTTGCAGAAAAAGAATTGAATAAAATAAAGAGTGTCATTGCCGTAATGAAAAAAGTGCGTAGTTATATGCCCGAAGTGAAACTTATCAAAGAGCAAAGATTAATTGAAGAAAATCGGGAGCCACAAAACGAATTTGAATACAGCGATAGAGCGCCAAAGATAATTCAAGTAATCGATCGAATTCCAAATGACATCAAGAAGGAGATTGAAAGTGTGCTTAATGCACACTCAATTCTTTCTAATCAACTCGACAGTTCATACCCCACCAAACTATTTTCTTCTAGCGAAGGAATCACCCAGGTTGAATATTCGGAAAAATTGAAAGAATTGACAAACAATCAAAAAAATCTGAACAAGTATGAGTTGGCAGAAATCAGTAATATTAGTTCGGTTCCATTTAACCCAAATTATGCCACGGCGTTGAAAATATATTTTGACGACTCAAAGACAAAATACAGCGTTTTTGAACCGCTTGTTAAGAAGTTGGAGACTTTTCTATCTTTAGTCAACGGCAAGTTATACTTCAAAGAGATTTTTATTACAAAAAAGTCAGGCATGATAGTTAGAGATATTGAATCCAAAAAAGAACTGAGTCTGAACCAGTTGTCTTCCGGAGAACAGCAGATTATCGTTCTATATTATGATTTAATATTTGGCGCTACCGGGAAACTCTTTCTGCTAATTGACGAACCTGAAATATCACTACACATTTCGTGGCAGAAAGAGTTACTCGACGATTTCAAGAGGATTTTGGAAATCAAAAAAAAGGAAATAAATATAGTTATTGCCACCCACTCCCCTCAAGTGATTAATGAAAATTGGGATTTGCAAATCGACCTCGGGATGAAATATGGCAACTAACTCAATACTAGATAACCTGGATGAATTTAGTACAATTCCAACCCTCACGTTACACTTGGGCGCCGATATTCTCAAACAAGCAACCTTTGTTCTTGTTGAAGGTCCGGGTGATATAGACTTGTTTCGCCCATTAGTTACTCCAAAAGCAACTTTAATTCGTTCATATGGCGCAAAAGGGGCAATTGAGAGAATAATAACCAATTACTTTGTATCAGACCCTCGAGTAATTGCGATACGCGACAAAGATTATCAGATAGCACCGATAAGCACGAAGATATTCCATTGTGATCATTGCTGTGCAGAAATGATGATGGTCACTCGAGATATTCCAATGATTGCGATACACTCAAATTACTATAAAGGGACCACCCCGTTTAGGCTTCTTAGGAATCAAACATTAAAAGCCTTGTTCGATCTCTCCATTTTAAGAAAGTGTAACGACATACATCGATGGAACGTCAACTTTTCGGGAATCAATATTGATTCTGCTTACGACCCAAATCTCGCGACTTTTTTTAATAATTTAGTAACGCAGATAGACACGATGAATCCAACAAATCAAATTGATTCCGCAAAAATGGTTTTGTGGAGTATTGAAAAACACAACCACGCATTTTCTAGTTTATCAGACATAGTTAATGGGCATGATTTTATTGCTCTCTTTGTTCACGAATGCAAGAGGAGTGGTGCTTCAAAGAAAATCAGCCATGACAGCGTTTCGCGAAGCTTGCGTTCTTCTTTTTCCCCACCGGTATTTAAAAAAACTAAGTTATGGATGGCTCTTCATCTATATGGTGGAAAAAACCATCTCAAAATTGTGTAAATATTCGATGTTGGACTAATAATCTGACCAATATTTGCCCCGAGTCGCCGCTGATTTGGGCAAAGAGTGATGTTATTGGTTGACATTTATTGCCTCGATAATAGCAATAGTCTCATAACGACGCATCGCCACATGTAGACATTATCATAGCATATCGTTCGACAACGAAATTCGAATCGCTCCTATATGTGAGGTTCCTCATGCCCCAACTGTCATTCAGAGAAGTCACCAACGATAACTTCAAGGCGATCCGCAAACTCAGTTCCACCCTCACCCCCGAACAGCAGAAGTGCGTCGCCGACAACACCTCGTCCCTCGCCCAGGCCTACCTGAACCAGGCGGACGCCTGGCCCAGGGCGGTCTATCTCGACGAAGTCCCGATCGGCTTCATCATGCTCCACCTGCACCCGGAGGAGATGCCCGCGGAGGACAAGCCCGCCCTCTACCTGTGGCGCTTCATGATCGGCGGGGAGTATCAGGGCAAGGGTCATGGCAAGAAGGTCCTGGACATGCTCCTCGAGAAATGCCGTGCGGAAGGGAAGAAGACGCTCTATCTCTCCTGCGACACCGACGGACCGATGCCCTACCGGTTCTACATCAAGTACGGCTTCATCGACACCGGCGTCCGCGACGACGACGAGGAAGTCCTCAAGATCGACGTGAAGTAGAAGAATCGAAGACGGGCGCCGCCTCCGCCGGTGGATCGGCGCCCGTTCTCCGTTCCGCGAACGGGCATCAATATCGCCGATTCCTCTCGACCGGGCACGAACTCGTCCCGTTTCATCGGGAATTTCGGCGAAATCTCGCCCGCGCAACCTCAAGTTGACGGATCGAACCACGATCTTGGTTCCCATCCCAGGATCGGCTTGGTACAATGAAGGCAATACAGGGAGGGATTTCCATGACCACGGGAGCCAAGATCCAGGAACTCCGCAAGAAGCAGAACATCACCCAGGAACAGCTCGCCGACCATCTCGGCGTGTCGCGCCAGTCCGTCTCGAAATGGGAGTCGGGCGGAGCCTATCCGGAGACGGACAAGCTCGTCCGGCTCGGATCCCTGTTCCACGTCAGCCTCGATTATCTCCTCCGCGACGACTTCGAGATCGCGGAACCGTCCACGAGGCGATACGATACCGTCCGGTTCGACACGGACACGACCGTCTTCGCGCTCATCTCCGGATTCGGCTACGTCGGTGGCATCGCGCTGACCTACATCACCGTCAACGCCTACGTCGGGTTTCTGACCATCGTCAGCTTCCTCTTCCTCTCGACGATCCTCTTCCTCTACCGCAGGGCGAAGTATCTATCCTCCTCGGGATCTTCCGATGCCGACCGCGCGACGCTCATGAAGAACACGCGGATCCTCTATTCCGTCGACTGGATGATCGGCTGGCTGTTTTTGCCGCTCATGATCCCTGTCCAAGTCCGGATCGACATGGGGTTCGAAGGACCCTTCGTCGAGGTCGAGGGCATCTTCGCCTTTGGCAGCTATCTCATCCTCGCCCTGATGTCGGGGTTGCTCGGATGGTTCCTCCTGAAGGGCGTCGCCTATCTCCACCGCGAGAGCACGCTCCATCGCGCCACGGGGACATTCCCGACCGGGATCCTGATCACCGACTTCGTCTTCTCGGTGATCGGCGGGATCGCTCTTTGGCTCCTCCTGCTCGTCACCGGCGAAACCGACGACTACGCGGTCCTCGTCGGCGTGATCCTGGTGTTCGCGAAACTCGTCGTCGGTCCCATCGTTGGCATCGTCAAGAAGCGGATCTCCCGACGGAACTTCGTCGCCCGGATCATTGCGGGGGTCCTGTCGATCCTCGCGATCCTGCAGGTCATCGATCCCATGGTGGGGCGGTATGTGCTCGCTCTGCTCATCGCCGGGATCGCCCTCGCGGTATGGCTGTTCATATCGCTGGAGGCGATTCTCGATGCCCATCGCGAACGGAATGCGGAAGCGCTCATCGTCTTCATGGGAGTCCTGACGACGATGGTGATCCTCCTCGGGATCCTCGCATTCCGATGGATCGCCTACGCAGGCGATCGCGTCGCCCCCTTCTGGGGAAAGGCGATTCCCATCGTGCTGTCGCTTGCGATGGTGTTCCTGTACTTCCCGGTCGACACGCTGATCCTGAAGCGGTCCGCGAAGCGGATCGACGTCGATTCGGAATCCGCGATGAAGTGAGGATGTCACGGCCACGTCAAGTGGTCCGGATCGCATTCGATTCCCGTCCTTCCGAGATTCCGAGGATCCGTTTTCCGCTCGCCCTTCTCCGACCGAAGCCCGATTTCGCCTCCGGTCGACGATGGTCGATTGCGTTGCGCGGAAGTTGCGTGCCTTTCCGGGTGATCTACGGTAGAATGGTGTCGAGGTGATGGCGATGAACAGGATCCAGGACAACATCAAACGGCTCCGCAAGGACAAGGGGTGGACCCAGGAAGAGGTCGCCGGCCAGCTGTACGTCACGCGGCAGCTCGTCAGCAAGTGGGAGATGGGAAAGTCGCTTCCCAACGTCGCCGACGTCGAGCGCCTCGCGGCGATCTTCGGCGTCGGCGTCGGCGACCTGCTCGACGACGAAAGCATCCGCTCGATCACCCTGAGCGAGGCGATCGTGAATCGCAGGAAGCGCCGCTTCCACTGGATCTCGATCCCCATCAGCCTCGCGGCGATCGGCCTCGGACTCTTCGTTCTGTTCTCGACCCTCGACCTCGGCGAGACGCATCCCATGATCACGGTGGCGTACTGCTACGTGACGGCGGCGGATGCCGGACGCGGCACGTACGTGTTCGAAAACGACGCCGTGCGCTATGCCATCGACACGATCCGCGATCCGTTCGCCGTGACCGTCGTCGGCGCCGACGGGACCGACTACGATCTCGAGGATCTCGTCGTCGGCGACAACGTCCAGGTCTCATTCGAATCCGTTCCGGAAAACGGCCTCGACATCGTCGTCCTCGACAAGGTGCTCGAGACCGAACTCTACGGCGTCTTCGTCTCGGCCGCGGATGACGATTTCGAGTCCCTCGAGGACGTCGCCGCATCCGTCGCCGGCGTCCGGTACGTCTATCAGACGGAATCGTCGTCCGGCTGGAACGCCGAATGCGTCCTGACCCCGGATGCCGGAAACCTCCGGCTGGCCGTCGACGTCTACGTCGACCTCGATCCGCTCAAGATCGCCGGGGAGGCCCGGATCGGCCTGATCCGCTCCGACGGGATCGTCATTCCCGACGTCGTCGACCTCGAGTCGCAGCGCCTCTACGTCTATGACGGCGCCTATATGTCCGGGACGCCGGACGTCACGACGTCCGACACCGTGCGCGTGACCTACCGGATCCACGTCCGGTTCGTCCCGTCGGTCGATTCCTTCACCGTCTACGAATACGATCCGGAGAACGTCCTGATCGGGGAGACGGCGATGACGTGGGAGGACGTCGCCCTCTTCACGGCGCAGGACGACACGCTCCGCGCGTACGTCGTGACCGAACGAACCGTCGTCGGCGGACCGTACGGCACGAACATCCTGACGAACGCCTACGCGCTCCTGCGGGGTGAAACGGAGACCTTCGCCTTCGCCGACGACCGGGGGATGGTCCGGTTCGTCGACTTCACCCTCGATTGAGAGGGTCAGGCATCGAAATCCCGAAGACGGCGCACGCCGCATCGGACAATCAGCGAGGAACACGATGAAGCTGTCACGCGTACAATCCAGAGGCGAGGAGATCGCCAATTCCGTCTCCCACATCGCCGGCGGGGCCCTGGCCCTCGCCGGAACGGTTCTTCTGATCGTCAGGGCAAGGGGCGTCGGCGAGGTCATGGGCGCGATCGTCTTCGGTTTCGGGATGATCATGCTCTACACGATGAGCGCTCTGTATCATGCCTTCCGCGAAGGGTCTACCGTCAAGCGGGTCTTCCAGCGGTTCGACCACATCGGGATCTACCTCCTGATCGGCGGGACCTTCGCGCCGATCTTCATCCTCGTCATCGAAAAGCCGCTCGGATGGTTCCTGTTATTGGGACAATGGACGATCATCGTCCTCGGCATCGTCTTCAAGGCGGTGAGGATCCGCAGGTTCGCGCTCCTGCATCTGACGCTCTTCCTCTTGCTCGGCTGGAGCGGACTGACGCTCGTCGGGCCGCTCTACGCGACCTCCGCGGCGGCCTTCTGGCTGATCCTCGCGGGCGGGATCTCGTACACGATCGGCGTCCTCTTCTATGCCTTCGACTGGTTCAAGTTCGCCCATTTCGTCTGGCACGTCTTCGTCTTCCTCGGCACCCTGCTTCATTTCTTCGCGATCTACTCCTGTCTCATGTGATCGATGCGACCGTCAGAAAAATATATGAAGTGCGACCGACGTGACGACGGCGACGGTCCGCTCGCGAAAGGAAGGCGATCCGGTGAACCCGATGAAGAAGCATGGAATCTTGATTGTATCGATCGCCTTCTTCATGATGACGGCGCTCACCTTCCTGATCGAATCGCGGGGTTTCATCCTCACGATCGAGCGGTGGACGCCGATTCCCATGAAGCTTTGGCTGTTCGCCCTCGGCGGATTGTTTCTCGCGATCCACCTGTTCATGATCGCGAAAAGGAAGCTGCTCCGCATTGGCGTCGTCGTCCTCGCCCTTCTCGGGCTCTACGTCGTCGCGGTCTATGCGATGATGTCGTACGAACCCGTCCGCGTCGTCCGGGAGGAAGGATTCACCCTCTACGTCGTCGAGCATCGCTTCCTCTTCGACGGTGACGACAGGTACTATGCCCAGGAGAACCCGCTGTTCGCGCGGTACCTCGGCACCGGATGCCAGAGCGAGGACTGTTCCTCCATCCATTCCATCGAGGACGGAATGCTCGTGATCCGAGAATTCTACTATGGCGGTCCGGAGGCGGGCGAGGAGACGCGCGTGCCGCTCGCATAGCGCATCGTCCGTCGGCGCACGGACCATGCGCTTTCATCCCATCGAACCGACCGACAGGACCGAGTCCCGTCGGTTTTCTTGTCTTCGGAGAAAGAAAAACCCCCGGAACGGGAGGTTCCGGGGGTCGGTGCTGGATTCCTGATGCGGTGGAACTACTTGCCGAGCTGGGCGTCGTTGTTGCCGGAATCCGTGGTCCACATGTCGAGCATGTTGATCGGATCGTTGTAGTCGGCGAGCCAGCCGTTGCGGGCGAGGACGTACTCGCCGTTCTTGCGGGTGTTGAGGAAGGTGCCCCATTCCTGGTTCTGCATGGTGATGGCGATGCCGTAGGCCGCGAAGCAGCTCTGCAGGTATTCGCCGATCGCCTGGTGGCCGGTCGAGGTGTTGAAGAGGTAGTTGAACGTGGCGAAGTTGGTGAATTCGCCGGTCTCCTCGTCGTACTCGAAGTACTTCGAGAGGATCTCGACGGCCTCGGCGCAGTTCGCGGCGTAGGCGGCTTCGGCGGTGTCGAAGTAGCCGTTGTAGGCGTCCGTCGTCGAACCCGCGGCCTCATAGAATTCGGAGCCGTCGAAGTTCGTGATGCCCATCGAGACGAAGGAGCTGGCGGGGAGCTGTCCGGCCTGGCCGATCTCGGTGACGATGTAGTTGCGGTCGATCAGGAGCGAGAGGGCGTAGCGGATCTCCTCGTTGGCTTCCGCGAGTTCGGCGGGGGTCATGTCGGCGGAGATGTGCGAGGGAACGAGGTCGGAGTTGTTGTTGAAGATGATGTAGTACGTGCCGAGCTGGCCTTCGATGTTGAACTCGTTCGGACGGTTCGTCTTCATGTTCTGGATCTCGTCGTTCGGCAGGCTGTCGATGAAGTCGTAGGTGCCGTTGATGTAGTTGGAGAGGATGGCGGCGTCATCGTCGGAGAGGTAGAACGTGATCTGCTCCATGGTGATCGCGGCGGCGTTCCAGTACTGCGGGTTCTTCGTCATGACGATGTTGGAGCCGTGCGTCCAGGACGAGATGGTGTAGGCGCCGCTGGTGACGTAGGAACCGGCTTCGGTCGCCCAGCCGTTGTCGGCGACGGCCTCGACGGCGGCCTGCTGGACCGGCATGAAGGTCGGGAAGGCGCACAGTTCGAAGAAGTACGGGACGTCGACGACGAGCGTGACGGCGAAGTGGGTGGCATCCACGGCGGAGATGTTCAGTTCACCGGTGTCGGCGCCATCGATGATCGCGAACAGGTAGGAGTAGTCCGCGGCGGTGTCGGGATCGACCGCACGGTTCCAGGCGTACACGAAGTCGGCGGCGGTGAGGGCGGTTCCATCGGACCACTTCAGGCCGGAGCGGAGTTCGAACGTGTAGGTGACGGTGCCGTCCTCGTTCTCGACCGGGGTCGGAAGCGACGCGGCGAGATCCGGAACGAGCTGGCCGTCCGCGTCATACCCGAGCAGACCGGAGAACGCGTGCTGGATGTAGATCGCGCCGTCGACCGAGCTGTTGAGGGCCGGGTCGATGGTGTCCGGTTCGGAGGCGAGGCAGACCGAGATGGCCGTGCCGACGCCGTCGAGGGTCGTGTACTTGAATAGCTTCGTGCCGTTCGGGATGTTGACGAGGCCTTCGATGCCGGTGGACGCCATGAAGATGTCGGTGTAGTAGTACAGCGGCACGATCGTCCCGGTCGACATCAGAAGATCTTCCGCCTTGTGGTAGAGGGCGGTGCGCTTCTCGCCGTCGGACTCGCGTTTCGCGAGGTTGATGATGACGTCGTAGGTTTCAGCCCAGGTACCGTTGGTGACGATGTAGGACTGATAGCCGTCGATGTCGGAGAGATCCATCGAATAGATCTCGACCGCGGAGTTGTCGACGAATTTCGCCGCCTCGGGGGAAAGGACCGTCGTCGTCTCACCGCAACCGATGAAAGCGACCATGGCGAAGATCGACAGAATCACGATAGACAGTTTCTTCATTGTTCTCATTCTTCTCCTTTTTTCTCTCTATTAAATAAATATTTTTCAATATTTATTTCTGTTCCTGATCCAGCAGATGACAGCTGGCCATGTGTCCGGGAGAGATCTCCCGAAGGGCGGGGATTTCCTCGGTGCAGCGTCCGAACGCCTTGGGGCAGCGGGTCCGGAACGGACATCCGCTCGGCACCCTGAGCGGGCTCGGGACGTCGCCCTCGAGGATGATGCGGTGGGACTTGCGCGCGACGTTCGGATCGCGCGAAGGCACGGCGGACATGAGCGACTGGGTGTAAGGATGGAGGGGATGGTCGCAGATCTCGTCGCTTTGCGCGGTCTCGACGATCTTCCCGAGATACATCACGGCGATCCGGTCGCTGATGTGGCGGACGACGAGGATGTCGTGGGCGATGAAGAGGTAGGTGAGGCCGAGCTTCTTCTGCAGGTCCTCGAACATGTTCACGATCTGCGCCTGGATCGAGACGTCCAGGGCGGAGACGGGTTCGTCGCAGACGATCAGTTCGGGATTGACGGCGAGCGCCCGGCCGATGCCGATGCGCTGCCGCTGGCCGCCGGAGAATTCATGCGGGTAGCGCGTCGCCTGCTCGCTGGAGAGGCCGACGAGTTCGAGCAGTTCGTTGATCCGAGCGGTGCGCTCCTCCTTGGTCGCGTAGAGGTGGTGGACGTCGAGCGGTTCGCCGATGATGTCGCCTACGGTCATGCGCGGATTGAGGGAGGAATAGGGATCCTGGAAGACCATCGCCGCCTTCATGCGGAAGGCTTCGATGTCCTCCTTGGCTTCGAGCTTCTTGCCCTTGAAGAGGATCTCGCCGCCGGTAGGGCGGTACAGGTGGAGGAGGGTTCGGCCGACGGTCGTCTTCCCGCATCCGGATTCGCCGACGAGACCGAGGGTCTCGCCCTGACGGATGTAGAAGGAGACGTCGTCGACCGCCTTGAGCGGGACGGATTTCAGGAATCCGACGGGGATGTCGAAGTAGCGCTTGAGGTTTTTGACTTCGATCATGACCTCGCGTTCGACGGGCATGTCAGACATCGGCGTTCCCTCCCTCCGCGACCGCGGCTTCCTCCGGGGCGATCCGCCCCGCCTCGACTTCCTCGCGGAGACTCAGCCAGCAGGAGGAGTAGTGTTCGTTGGCGAGCGGGAACAAATCGCACTTGCGTTCGAGGCAGACCCGCATCGCCTTGTCGCAGCGGGGCGAGAAGGCGCATCCCTTGGGAAGGTTGAGGATGTCGACGGGGGATCCCGAGATCGGGATCAGCCGCGAGACCGCCTTTGATCCGTAGGGGATCGAGCGGATCAGGCCCTTCGTGTATTCGTGCTTCGGTTCGTAGAAGATCTGGTCGATGGTGCCCTTCTCGCAGATGCGGCCGGCGTACATGACGATGACCTCGTCGCACATCTGGATGATGACGCCCAGGTCGTGGGTGACGATGATGATCGCCATCCCCAGTTCCTGCTGGAGCTTCTTCATCAGTTCGAGGATCTGCGCCTGGATCGTGACGTCGAGGGCGGTGGTCGGCTCGTCGGCGATCAGGATGTCGGGCTCGCAGGCGAGCGCCATCGCGATCATGATCCTCTGGCGCATGCCTCCGGAGAGTTCGTAGGGATACTGCTTCATCCGCTTCTCGGGATCGTTGATCCCGACCTGCCGGATCATCTCGATGGCGCGCTCGCGCGCTTCCTTGCGATTGCGCGAGGTATGGAGCAGGATCGCCTCCATCAGCTGGTTGCCGATGGTGTAGACCGGATTGAGGCAGGTCATCGGGTCCTGGAAGATGATGCTGATCTTGTTGCCGCGGATCTTCTGGATCACGGACGGGTCCGCGTCGACGAGTTCTTCGTCGTGCAGCTTGATGCTGCCGCCGACGATCTTGCCGGGATGGGAGAGGATCTGCAGGATGGAGTAGGCGGTGACGCTCTTGCCGCTGCCGGACTCGCCGACGATGCCGAGGGTCTTGCCGCGTTCGAGCGTGAAGGAGACGCCGTCGACGGCCTTGACTTCGCCGGCATCGAGGAGGAAGGAGGTTCTTAAGTCTTTAACATCGAGGAGGCTCATCGGGGTCACCCTACACTTTCAGTTTGGGATCGAAGGAATCCCGGAGGCCGTCACCGAGCAGATTGAGGGAGAGGACGATGAGGCAGATGATGATGGAGGGTATCACGAGGCGATACGTGTACGAATAGATGCCGGAGAGCGCGCTGTTGGCGAGCGAGCCGAGCGAAGGCATCGGGGCGGAGACGCCGAGTCCGAGGAAGGAGAGGAAGCTTTCGGTGAAGATCGCGCTCGGGATCTGCAGTGCCGTCGAGATGATGATGACGCTGATGCAGTTCGGCAGAAGATGCTTGCGGATGATGCGGGAATGGGAGGCGCCGATCGAACGGGCGGCGAGGACATAGTCCTGTTCCTTGAGGGACAGGATCTGGCCGCGGATGAGACGGGCCATGCCGACCCAGTAGAGGAGCGCGAAGACGATGAAGATCGAAATCATGTTCGCGCCCAGTTTGGCGAAGACCGTCCCCGCGAGGGTATCCTCCAGCACGCGGTTCAAAACGACGGAGAGGAGGATGATGACGAGCATGTCGGGAAGCGCGTAGATCAGGTCGACGATGCGCATCATCACCAGGTCGAGCTTGCCGCCGACGTACCCGGAGATCGAGCCGTACAGGGTGCCGATGATGAGGACGAGGATGCTCGCGAAGAGACCGACCGAGAGCGAGACGCGGGTGCCGTAGACGACGCGGATGAAGTAGTCGCGGCCGAGCGAGTCGGTGCCGAAGATATGCGGGAAGACGCTTTCGCCCGCGGCGATCAGTTCGAGTTCGGTCTCACCGTATTCCATCGGGGCGAGGTTGTTGTAGGAGGCGTCCACCGGTTGTCCGCGCCGGACGCCGAGCTGGTCGTCGTACTCGTACGGCCAGAACATCGGGATGAAGATGACGGAGAGGATGATGATCGCGAGGATGAAGACGCAGGTCATCGCGACCTTCTTCTTCCAGAGGCGGCGGAAGCCGTCCTTCCAGAAGCTGGTGCTCTCGCGCATCAGGATCTGCTGGCGCCGTTCCTCTTCCGTGGCCGGCAGGAAGCTGTTGACGTCGAGCTGGAAGGAAAACGGGCGACGGAAACGCTTGAAGATGTTTTTCTCTTTTTCGTCCATGGGATTCACCATCAGCTGAAGTCAATCCGCGGATCGACGACTTTATAGAGGATATCGGAGACGAGCGTCATGATGACCACGAGCGAAGCGAGGAAGATCGTGGTACCCATGATCGCGGGATAGTCGCGGTTCGTGATGCAGCTCACGAATTCCCGGCCGATGCCGGGAACCGAGAAGATCTTCTCGATCACGAAGCTGCCCGTGACGATGTAGGCGATCATCGGTCCGACGTACGTGATGACCGGGATGAGGGCGTTCTTGAGCGCGTGCTTGAAGATGATCAGGACCTTGGCGACGCCCTTTGCCCGAGCGGTGCGGATGTAATCCTGCTGGAGCACGTCGAGCATGCTGGAGCGGGTCAGTCGGGTGATGTAGGACATCGGATAGAGCGAGAGGGCGATCACCGGCAGGACGAGCCCTCCCTCGAGGGCGCCGTTGGCAGGCAAGATCGGCCACTTCACGCAGAACAGGACGAGCAGGAAGGTGCCGACGACGAATCCCGGCATGGCGACGAACGCGGTGGTCATGACCATGATGACGTTGTCGAAGATCTTGTTGCGGTTGATCGCGGCGATGCTGCCGAGGACGATGCCCATGACGATCGCGATGCCCGCCGCCATGAGTCCGAGCTTTCCGGAAACGGCGAAGCCTTCGAGGATGATGTCGATGACGTCTCGGCCACGCGATTTGAGCGACGGTCCGAAATCCAGCTTGACGACGTTCTGCAGATAGAGCCAGTATTGCGTCATCAGCGGCTTGTCGAGTCCGTATTTGGCTTCCAGTGCCGCCAGAACCTCCTCGGTGACCGCCTTTTCACTCAGAAACGGTCCGCCGGGAATGGCGTGCATGATGAAGAACGTGATCGTGATGATGACGAAGATCGTCACGATCGTAAGCAGAACCCTTTTAACGATGTATCCGAGCATCTTTGAACTCATGTCAACCTCCGGATCCGTCAATTCGCCTGATCGGGCGGGCGGCGGATGGAACAATTAGGAATATTGTACTCTCGTGAATAGTCATTTTCAACAGAAAATTGGATTTTCATGACACTTTTTCTCGATCCGTAAACCGTTACAGAGGTTAAAAAACAAATCGCATCCGTCTCCGGCCGATTCCGTACGGAAGAATGAAAACGCCACGGGACATAGGAAAACGACATCCGTGGCGATCATCCCATGATGGGATGGGGAGTATTCACATATGAATGGCGGAATCGCCACGTGGCGAGGCGAACCCGGTTTCATCGGATGGTCGCCGGGTGGGTCACGGTTAGTTGATATTTTACCATCAACGGCTCGTAAACACAACGGAATCCGCGATATTCGCTTCAAGAAACCAGTTTACATGCACATTCGTCTTCCGCCGAACACGCATTAATGCGTGTCCCGCTCGTTGCCGCCCGGCTCCGGTCGGGACCGGATTCCGACCGCGGGGACGCAAGTGCTCCGCGGAACGTGAAACTGCGGATGAAAACGACCTGACGACGCGATCTTTCGCCCCCCCGTCTTGTAAATCGGACCGTTCGGTGCTATAACGGTAGTTGTTTCCGATCCATGATTCATGACAAGATGTTTTCTCAGAGAGAGGGGCTATCACACATGAACATCGAGAAAAGAACGGAAAGCCTGAATGCCGTCAGGAAGCAGAACAAGGTTCCCGGCGTCCTGTTCGGGAAGTCGATCACCCCGGTGTCGATCCAGATCGACGCCTTGGAACTGGCGGAAGCGTTCCGCCAGAACGGCAAGACCCAGACCTTCGCGGTCAAGCTCGGCCGCGAAACCCACCAGGTCTACATCAAGAACCTCCAGAAGGACGCCGTCAACCGCAACCTGATCCTGAACGTCGAGCTTCTCAAGGTCGACAAGGGGGACATGATCGTCGCGAAGATCCCGATCCACATCCTCGGCCGCGACGTCATCGAGAAGGAAGGCTGGCTCGTCCAGGTCGTCGCCGACGACGTCGAGGTCGAATACGAAGCCGGCAAGGGCATCCAGCGCGTCGACGTCGACATCCGCCGCATGCATGTCCGCGAAGTCCTCCACGTCGCCGACATCGTCTTCCCCGAGGGCATCAAGGTCCTCGACGAGGGCACCAAGGCACTCGTCCACATCGCCGAACACCGCATCGTCGAAGAACCGGTCGCCGAGACGGCCGTCTCGACCGAGGCGCCCGCACCCGAACCGGCCGCCCCGAAGGAAGAAGCCTGACGGAAGTCGATCCATCCGCTTGCGAAGAACCGGTCCCCGCGACCGGTTCTTTTCATGAACGGCGCCGAGTCGAAAGGAAACGATCGAAATTCATTCTTCGCGATTGCAGGCCGGCCCGTTGTGATACAATGGAAATATGCAGGCCGGACGATCCGGCGGGAAACGAAAGGCGGGCGGCGATCCGATGGCAAAGCGCAAGAACGAAAGCGTTCCGAACGGATTCGTCTATCGGCTCCTGCAGCTGCCGATCATGATCCTGTCCCGCCGCGGCCGTCGCCTCGTCTTCCATCGGAACGTCCCCGAGCCGATCGAAGGACCGGTTCTGATCCTCGCGAACCACGTCTCCTATTGGGATTGGGCGTACATCCCCCAGACGTTCCCGCGCCATCGGCTCACGGTGATCGCCAACCGCTTCTATTTCCGGACCGCACCGATGCGCTTCCTTCTGGGCAAGATCAGGGCGATTCCGAAGACGATGATGTATCCCGACTTCGAGACGATCCGCAAGGTCGTGCGGGCGGCGAAGGACGGACGGTATCTCGTGATGTTCCCCGAAGCCCGCCTGTCCACCGACGGCACCAGCCAGGACGTCGTCCCGGGAATCGGCGCACTCATTCGGAAACTCGCGATCCCGGTGATCTTCGTCGAGATCGCGGGGGCTTCGCTCGCCAGCCCGAAATGGGCGAAGCACCCGCGACGGGGAACCGTCGAAATCACGGTCAAGGAGCGTGTGGCGCCCGAAGCCTTCGCCGCGATGTCGCCCGAAGCGATCGACCGGTTCGTCACCGACCGGCTCTTCCACGACGAGAGCGAATATGCCTCGAGGAGCGGAAACCGCTATCCCGCAAAGGATCTGACGGCCGGGATCGAAGGGATCCTGTATGTCTGTCCCGCATGCGGTTCGGAGTTCTCGCTCCACGGCGGAAACGACCGCGTCGTCTGCGACGAGTGCGGTCATTCGGCGACGATGAAGGACGACGGGACGTTCGTCTCCGATCACCCTGAAATCGCGAACGTGCGCGATTGGCATCGTCTCCAGCACCGGCACGAGAAGGAACGGCTGGAGGCCGGGAACTTCGCCTTCGACGTCGAGGTCGAGGTCCTCCGGATGGACCTCGCGAATCCGCGAAACGACCTCCGCGGCACGGGTACCGTGCGCGTGAGAAAAGACGGGATCGAGTTCGACGGGATCGTCGGGATCGCACCCGAACGGTTCGATACCCCTGCCGGGGCGCTCACCGCGATCGCCTTCAAGAGCGACGTGGAATTCGAACTCTACCACAAGGGCTATC
This sequence comes from Candidatus Izemoplasmatales bacterium, assembly GCA_041649275.1. NCBI lineage: Bacteria > Bacillati > Mycoplasmatota > Mollicutes > Candidatus Izemoplasmatales > Candidatus Izemoplasmatales bacterium. Next base: position 50,077 of record JBAZNL010000004.1, on the reverse strand, counting down.
TGTACTACTGTCATCCCAAGGGCAACAGTCACCTGTGCGCGAAGGTATCCGTCGCCGCGGACGTCATCGCCGGACGTCGCATCGCCGCCGCTCGTGATGAAAGCACGCCTCATGTCGAAGGAGATGCCGCAAGATGATCGATTTGCGATTCATCGTCCACTGGATGCCGCTTCTGACCCTGGCGGCGCTCGTCCTGACGATGTCGATCAGAATGATCCTGCATCGCCGCGGCGGGGGATGGATTCCGTTCCTGCCGGCCATCCTGCCGGGCATCCCGACGTTCGTGTTTCTCATGTGGGCCATCGCATACTCCGATCCACCGAGCGTCTGGTTCTATCTCATGTCCATCGCGACGCTGGCGACTTTGCTCTTCGGTCTCGTCTTCGAACTCATGACCGCATCGACGGGAAGGCGCATCCGAAATCAAGCGAACCTTTCGCCGGCGGCTACGCGGACGCTTCCGCACGAAGGACCGCCCCGGTCGATCGGTGCGGCGGCGGTCTTCCTCATCCTCCTGATCGCCGCGGCCGTTCTCGGCAACCTGATCGCCGAAGGAACGATCGCCCTCGTAGGGACGGAACACGACGACTCGCTGTTCGAGTTTCGCTTCCATATCGTCTCCGGGCTGTCGGCCGTGGTCGCGTTCATCGTCGTCGAAGCGACCGTGAAGGATCGCGCGATCACCGCCCTCGTCTTCGCGCTGCTGATCGGATTTCTCGCCAACATCCTTTCCATCAGCCGTTCGCCGATGGAAGTGATCGGCGTGATCGCCCTGCCGTCGACGATGGTTCTTTCCTTCATGAAGCGACCATCCTCATACATTCTGGCGATGGTCGTCGGCTTCTTGGGCGGAGTCGTGTTCACGGGGTTTCCGCTCTAGAAGCAACAAACGGTTCAATGTCGAATGAGGATCTTCCGATGGTTTTCCGACCGAAGCGGGTCGGGACCGTCGCCCATGACGAAATCGATCGGAGTTGAGGACATGCTCGTCATCCCATGGTTCAGCCGGTTTGGCAGTCTTTTCTATGCGCTCGGAGCGCTCGCCGTCTTCATCCTCTTCTTCAGAATCCGGTATTCGATCCGCCGGAGGGGGTTCGGCTGGATCTCGTTTCTGCCGACCCTCGCCCCGGGGATCCCGACCGCCATCGCCGGCTATTCCTACATCCGTTCCCGGATCGTCAACGGACCGTGCCTGCCCGAGGACGGATGCACGAACGAGGGGTCGGGACTGATCCTCGTCTTCATCATCGCCACGCTCGTCATATTCGCGCTCTGCCTCGGATTCGAGCTGCTCGTGGTCAACGACAGAAGAAGGATGCGGCCGACTCCCGCCGGAATCCCGACGGAAACGGCGGCGGGATCCGTCGCGACGACGGAGGGCACGACCGTCGGTTCGCTTGTCGTCCTCGTCTTCCTCGGCGGCGTCTCCGCTTTCCTCTTTCTCTGGATCGTCCATACCGGGATCATGCGGATCTTCGACCGCTTCGTGCTCCTTGACGGCTGGTGGGACGTCGCCGTAAGGATCGCTCTGTGCGGTCTGCTGGGAATCGGATACGCGTTCGTCGAGAAGTCGCGGATGCCGAAGACGGGCTGCGCCGTCCTGCTTTCTGGACTGCTCTCGACGATCGTCGTTACGCTCTGGGTCGCGACCGATTCCGCCTTGATTTCGGTCGCCCTGACGGGTCTCGTCGCAGGGGTTCTGATCGTCGTCTTCAAACGTCCGCGCATCCCCTATTTCATCAGTCTGTTCATTTCCATCGCCGTCGCGCTTCTCCTCATCACCGCCTGACCGCCAGACCATTGCCGGAGGAATCCCCATGTACGATGAAATCAGAAGGTATCACCCCTATGACGAGCAGGAGGCGACCGACAAGCGGACGATCCTGCAGTTCCTCGACCGCAATCCGGACGCGCTTCTCCGCGACAACGGCGCCGCCCATCTGACCGCTTCCGCGATCGTCGTCGATCCGACGATGACGAAGGTGCTCTTCGCCTTCCACAACATCTACCGGTCGTGGTCCTGGGTCGGCGGGCACAACGACGGCGATCCGGACTTCCTTTCCGTCGCCGTGCGCGAGGCGAAGGAGGAGACGGGCATCGTGAACGTCCGTCCCCATTCCGACGACATCTTCATGCTCGACGTCATCTACGTCCACAACCACGTCAAGAAGGGGAAGTACGTCGGCGACCATCTCCATCTGAACGTCACCTACCTGCTGGTCGCCGACGAATCCGACGCCCTCGTCGTCAAGCCCGACGAGAACGCCGGCGTCCGCTGGTTCCCGATCGACTCCGTCCTCGAGCATGTCTCCGAGGAACGGATGAAGGCGGTCTACGCGAAAGCCTTCGCGAAGATCGGAAGGATCCGAACGACGGATCGCGGATGAACATGAATCCGAATCCGGAGAAAGACAAGGCTGAATCGGCCTTGTTTTTTCATGACCTTCTTGACAGCGCTTGCATCTTGATGTAAGATAAAAATAGTAAAACGTTTTACTAAATCGATTTACCATCCTTGATGTGAGCGGAGAACGTCCCATGCGAACAATCATCGTCGTCGGCAGCCTCAATATGGATATGGTGTTCCGGATTCCCGGCGTCCCCCGACGCGGGGAAACCGTGATGGGTGACGGGTTTTTCATGAACCCCGGCGGAAAGGGCGCCAACCAGGCGGTCGCCTGCGCCCGTCAGGGAGCGGACGTCCGCATGGTCGGATCGGTCGGCGGCGACGTGTTCGGGGAAACCCTGATCGCCGGCCTCGCCGCCGCCAGGGTCGACGCGACCCACGTGCGGCGGATCGAAGGACAGTCGACGGGAACGGCCCTGATCATGGTCACCGGCGCCGACAACCGCATCGTCGTCGCCGCCGGCGCGAACGCGATGACCGCGAGCGCCCAGATCGATGCGGCGCTTACCGACGCCCATCCGGGCGACGTCTACCTGACGCAGATGGAGATTCCCTACGACGCGATGAAGCACGGCCTCCTCGCCGCCAAGGCGAAGGGACTGTTCACGATCCTCAATCCCGCCCCGGCGGGAGACCTCGACGGCGAACTGCTCAGCCACGTCGACCTCGTCGTCCCGAACGAAACCGAGGCGGAGACGATCACCGGTCTTTCCGCTTCCGAGCCGCATTTCGCCGCACTGGCCATCGCCCGCCTGCTGGCGGCCGGCGTCGGCGAGGCGATCGTCACCCTCGGCGCCGCCGGCTGCGCCCACGGTGACCATTCCGGAATCCGCTTCGCGCCATCCTGTCCGGTGGACGTCGTCGACACCACCGCCGCCGGCGACACCTTCGTCGGCGCGATCGCGGTCGCGGTCGCTTCCGGCATGAAGGTCAAGGATGCGCTCACGCGCGCCAACGCCGCCGCCGCGATCACGATTTCGCGTCGCGGCGCCCAGTGTTCGATCCCGGACAAGGACGAGATCGAAGCGTTCATGGGGCGCGGAACGGACGGCGCGCGATGAAGTACACGATCCGCGACATCGCCCGCGAGGCGGGCGTCTCGGTCACCACGGTATCGCTCGTCCTGAACGATAGGCCCAACACCGTCTCGGAAGCGACGGCCGTCCGGATCCGCGAGATCGCCGCCCGATGCAACTACGTCCCCAACCATTTCGCCGTCGGACTCGTCACGAAGAAGACGAGCACGATCGGACTGATCCTGCCGGACATCGCGAACACCTTCTTCGCCGAACTCGCGAAGAGCGTCGACGGCTTCTGCACCGCGTCCGGCTATTCGATGATCCTCTCCAACACCAACAACGATCCCGCCAAGGACCTTTCCGCCGTCACGCTGCTCGTCAACCGCGGCGTCGACGGCCTCATCATCGCCTTTTCGCAGGACGAGGACAAGGAACGTTCCGCCGCGTTCATCGCGCTGCTCGACGACCTCGGCGTCCCCTTCGTCGCGCTCGACAGCTGGATCGAGGGACTGAAGTGCTCCGGCGTCTCGATCCATCACAGCAAGGGCGGACAGATCGCGACGAACCATCTGATCGCCCTCGGCCACCGCCGCATCGGCTGCATCACCGGTCCGCGCGGAAGCTATACCGCCGAGCGCCGCCTCAAGGGATACAGGATCGCCCTCGCCGAAGCGAACATCCCCTACGACGAGGCGATCGTCGCCGCGGGCGACTATCGCTTCGACGGCGGACGAAATGCCGCGCGCGTGCTTCTCGACGGCGGCGTGACGGCGATCTTCGCTTCCAACGACCTGATGGCGTACGGCGCCTACCAGGCGGTCCAGGAGCGCGGCCTGAAGGTCCCGGACGACGTCTCGATCGTCGGCTTCGACGACCTGTTCTTCTCGACGATCCTGCCGACGCCGCTCACGACGATCCACCAGTCCGTCTCCGAGCTCGGGGAACTGGCCTGGAACCTCCTCTACGCCCGACTCCGCCAGGAGGGGCTCGAGGACGAATACCGGCAGCTCGAACCGCATCTCGTGGTGCGCGACAGCGCCCGCGCCAGAAAGGCAGGATGACCGATGAAAAAGACGCTCGCCTTGATCCTATCGTGCATGTTCCTCTTCCTTCTCGGCTGCACCGCCGCGACGACTACCGCGACGACGCTTGCGACCACGAATGCCGGCGGATCCTATCCGGCGACCCTCTACGGACGGATCCTGACCGATTCCGGCGACATGATCACCGCCGGGATCGTGATCGAGAACGAGGAAGGCGACCTCTACCGCCTCAACTCGAACATGCTTTCGGGGTACCGCATCCTGCTCGACGAAGGCACCTACACGCTCACCTACGTGCGCGGTCCGGAATATTCCACGGTTTCACGCACGATCTTCGTCGAGAGCTACAAGACCTACTACCTCGACGACGTCCGCCTCACCCACCTCTACGACGGTCCTTCGCAGGACTGGTACATGGGCGACCTGCATCAGCACACGACCTACAGCGACGGGAAGCAGACGGTCGACGAGGTCCTCCTCTCCAACATCAGCAACGGCCTGTACTACGGATTTTTGTCCGACCACAACAGCGCCGCCGGTCTGGCGGAATGGGTCCAGGGGAACCGCTTCACGGCCGCCTACGACGCCTCCGGCGAACCGATCCTGTTCCGCGCGCTGCGCGCCGTCGAAGTCACCACCGACTTCGGACACTTCCAGTCGCTCGGCATCGGGAACGTCTTCGAACAGGCCGACATCAGCGTCCTGAAGGGCGACGATCCCGCATCCGACATCACCGACATGATGCGCGAGATCGTCAGAAGCGGCGGGATCGCGCAGGTCAACCATCCGTTCGCCAGCTCGCTCCTCGGCTTCCATCTCTGGGAGCTCGTCGAGGAGTTCGACACCTACGAGATCTGGAACGGCCTGTACGAACCGAACATGAACGAGAACCTCGCCGCCAAGGAGTACTGGTTCGAACTCCTGAACCGCCACGCCGCCGGCGAGATCAAGTACCTGCCGGCGACCGGCGGATCGGACAACCATTCGATCCTCGGCGAGTACACCGCCGCCTACGCCGACCTCTCGACCGAAGCCGGCCGCTATACCGACGCGTACCTGCGCCGGGGCGTCTACAGCGGCGTCCCCGCGACCGTGCTCCACATCCCCGGGGAATTCACCGAGGAGAACATCATGAAGGCGATCCGCCAGGGCAACAGCTACGTCACCAACGGTCCGATGATCGTGGCGACGATCGGCGGCGTCGGCTACGGGGAGACCTTCACCCTCGGCGGCGCGACCTCGGTTTCGATCGACGTCTCCGTCTTCTCGCGGGACGCGATGGGCCGGATCAACGTCTACCGGAACGGCGCGATCGCCGTCACGAGCCTCTTCCTCGACGGGTCGTCCCTGTTCGAGGATACCCTCGACGTCGACGTCGAGGCGGGCGACTGGATCGTCCTCGAGGTGATCGGCCCCGACGCCCTCTACGCCATCACGAATCCGATCTTCATCGGGAATTAGCACGAAAGTGTTAATCAATACAGGAGGATAAGATGAAAAAAGCATTGGGTTTGGTTCTCGCACTGTTTGCCGCGTTCGCCCTCATCGGCTGCACCGAAACGACCACCGCAGCCCCCACCACCATCTTCGCCCTCGGCGCCGACACCGGCGAATACGAACCGGCCACGCCGAGCGGATGGGAAGTCACCCGGACCGTGTACCTGCAGATCATGGGACCGGACAACACCGAACTGTTCAACGGAACGGTGACCGTCGTCTCGTCGAATCCGACCTTCTACGAGGCCTTCGTCGGCGCATGCACCTCGAAGGGCATCGCCCAGGACTCCGCCACGGATTCCGGATTCATCAACTCGATCGACTCCTACGTGAACGGCACCAACAGCATGTACTGGATGGGCTACATCAACGGCGACGGCCTGCTCGTCGGCGCCAACTCCTCGCAGGTCCGCAACGGCGACTACCTGCAGCTGATCTTCGAAGCCGTCTCCTGGTAATCCCGCATCACCGGAACAAACAAGACGAAAAGGATCCGAACCGGACCGCACGCTTTCATGCGGTCCGGATCCGGATGCCGGAAGGATGGAATGACATGAAAAAACTGCTTGGTATAATTCTGGCGCTCATGACCCTGACGGCGACGATCGGATGCGGTCTGCCGACGACGGACACCTCCGGCGATCCGTCCGTGACGACCACCGACGACGGAAAACTCGACGTCGTCCTTCTGGTGAACGGCAATCTCGGCGACATGTCGTTCTTCGATTCCGCGAACGCGGGCATCGAACGCCTCAACGCCGAGTACGGCGACGTCATCGACGCGAAGACGATCGAGATGGGCACCAACCAGGCGGGCTGGGAGACCACGCTCTACCGCGTCTCGCAGCAGGAGTACGACCTCATCATCTGCGCCACCACGCAGATGCGCGAGTCGCTCCAGAAGGTCGCCAACCGCTACCCCGACAAGCACTACGTGATCTTCGACACCGAGGTCAAGGACGGCGCCGCCGCGGACTATCCGAACGTCCATTCGATCCTGTTCCGCCAGAACGAGGGCGGTTTCCTCGCCGGCGTGCTCGCCGCGGCGATGGCGAACGGCACCTCCGGCATGACCGCTCCGGTTTCCGGCAGCGGCAAGGTCGGCTTCATCGGCGGGATGAGGAACGACATCATCTACGACTTCGCCGTCGGGTATGCCGCGGGCATCGCCTACGAGAATTCCCGCACGCTCGTCCGTACCACCCTCACCAACTCCTTCGTGGGCAACTTCAACGATTCCACCCAGGCGAAGGCGCTTGCCACCGTCCAGTACAACGCCGGCGCCGACGTCATCTTCGCCTGCGCCTCGCAGGCCGGTCTCGGCGTCATCGACGCCGCCCAGACCAAGACCCGGTACGTGATCGGCGTCGACTCCGACCAGTACCTCTATTATGCCGATTCGAATCCGACGCGCGCCGGACTGATCGTCACCTCGGTGATGAAGAAGGTCGGCGACGTCATCTACGATACGGTCCTCGCGTATCTCGAGGACGAACTCGACTTCGGCGTCCTCGTGAGCTACGGCCTCGCCGAAGGCATCATCGACCTCGCGGTCAACGCCAATTACCTCGCGAAGGTTCCGGAAGAACTCCGCGACCGCCTCGACGCCCTCAAGGCCGAGATCGTCGCCGGCACGCTCGACGTGACCTCCCGCTTCGACCTGACGTTGGAGCAGATCGATTCGCTGTTCGACACCCTCGAATGAACCAAGGAGCATGACCATGGCCAATCCGATCCTGCGGATGCAGGGCATCTGCAAATCCTACGGTCCCGGGATCGTCGCCTGCGACGACGCGTCGTTTTCCCTCGACGCCGGCGAGATCCACGCCCTTGCGGGCGAAAACGGCGCCGGCAAGACGACCCTCATGAAGATCCTCTTCGGCATGGAAAAGGCGCAGCGCGGCGCCATTTTCATTCATGGCGAGGAAGTTTTCATCCATCGTCCGAACGATGCGATGGCCCGCGGCGTGGGAATGGTGCACCAGCACTTCATGCTCGTCGGCGACCTCAGCGTCGCCGAGAACGTCACGCTCGGCATCGAGCCGCGCCGACGCGGCCTCTTCGATCGATCGGCCGCGCGCCGGCTGGTCGCCGAGATGGCGGAAAAGTACGACATGGCGGTCGATCCGGACGCGCTCGTCCGCGACCTCTCCGTCGCGAACCGGCAGAAGGTGGAGATCCTCAAGGTGCTCGCGCGCAACGCCGAGATCATCATCCTCGACGAGCCCACCGCCGTCCTCACGCCGCAGGAGACGAAACGCTTCTTCGAGCAGCTTTCGGCCTTGCGGAAGGCCGGCCGGACGATCGTCGTCATCACCCACAAGCTTGCGGAGATCAAGGCGATCTGCGACCGCATCACGATCCTGCGCAAGGGCAGGACCGTCGGCACGTACGCCGTCGCGGCGATTTCCGAAGCGGAGATCTCGCGACGGATGATCGGCGGCGAACCGCCCGCCGAAACCGCCCGGACCGCCGTCGCGGTCGGTCCCGGGCTGCTTTCGTGCGACCGCCTGACCTGCCTTTCGCCGGACGGACGCGTGCTTCTGGACGACGTGTCCCTCGAACTCCGCGGCGGCGAGATCCTCGGCGTCGTCGGCGTCGAGGGAAACGGCCAGCGCGAACTCGTCGACGTCCTCACGGGACGACTCCTGCCCGAACGCGGGAAGGTCCTGCTCGCGGGGACCGACATCGTCGGGAAGACTGTCGGGGAGATTCGGCGTCTCGGACTCGCTTTCATTCCGGAGGACCGGATGGCGGACGGCGTCGACCTCGAGGGCACGATCCTCGACAACGCCACCGCGATCGTGCGCGACGAAACGGCATACAACGCCGGGCCGTTCGAGAGACGCCGCCGTCTTTCGGACTACGCCGGGCAGCTCGCAAAACGATATGACGTCCGCTTCGACGCGCTCGGCGAGAAGATCCGCCAGTTGTCGGGCGGGAACATGCAGAAGGTGGTCTGCGGACGCGAGATCGACGCCTGCGGATCCGTCCTCGTCGCCGACCAGCCGACGCGCGGCGTCGACGTCGGCGCGGTCCGGACGATCCACGACCGGATCGAGGCGCTTTCCGTCGAAGGCAAGGCGGTCCTGCTGGTGTCGAGCGACCTCGGCGAGATCCGCGCCCTGTGCCGCCGCGCGATCGTGCTCTGCCGGGGCGAGGTCGTCGCCCGCATCCAGGACCTTGCGTCCGTCACCGAAGAGGAGCTCGGGCTGTACATGCTCGGCCTCCGCCGCCAGACGGATGCGGAGCGTGCGTCATGAAGCGCGCGTTCGCCTTCTTCAAGCGACTGTGGCTCCGGTCCCGGCCGCGCCTCCTCGAGACGCTCGTCGAGGGCGGCAGGACGCTGCTCGCGATCCTGATCGCCTATCTTGTCGCCTTCGCGGTCATCGGCCTCGTCTCCGAGGATCCGGACACCGCGATCCGCTGGTTCGTCTTCGGCCCGCTCTCCTCGCCCGCGGAACTCGGCGAGGTGGTGAAGAACGCCGCGCCGCTGATGTTCGCCGGCGTCGCCGCCTGCCTCATCATCCGCGGCGGCAACTTCAACATGTTCACCGAGGGCGCCTTCTACGTCGGCGGACTCGCCGCCGCCGTCGTCTCCATCTTCGTCGAACTGCCCGGCGTGCTCGCGATCGCGGTTCCGCTTCTCTCGGGGATCGCCGCCGCGATCGTCGTCGGGTTCGTGCCCGCGGTCCTGAAGGAGAAGCTCGGGGTGAACGAGTTCGTCTCCTCGATCATGTTCAACTTCATCGTCCTCTGGGTCGGCGTCTGGCTGATCTCAAACGTCGTGATCGACGTGACGTCGGGAGACAACGCGACCGCGCCGATCCCGGACGCGTCGCGACTGTCCGTCCTCGTCGCCGGAACCAACGTGACGACCGGGATCCTGATCGCGCTCGGCGTCGCCGTCCTCGCATCGGTCTATCTCTTCCGCACCCGCTTCGGGTACCGTCTCCGGATGACGGGCGACAACCGCGCCTTCGCGAAGAACGTCGGGATCGACGTCGCCCGGGCGGGACTGTCCTCGCAGCTCCTCGGGATCGGCGTCGCCGGCCTCGGCGGCGGCGTGGAGATCCTCGCCAACTACCGTCGCTTCAACTGGAAGAGCCTGCCGGGCTTCGGCTTCGACGGCTTCATGGTCGCGATCATCGCCAAGAACAAGCCGCTCCTCGTTCCCTTCGCGGCCCTCTTCATCGGCTATCTCCGCTCCGGGGCCGACCTGATGGCGTTCAATTCCGACGTCGCCCAGGAGGTCGTCCAGGTGATCCAGGGACTGATCCTGATCCTCGTCGCCGCCGAGGCGTTCTTCTCGAGCGCCTGGCTGCGAAGCCTGTTGTCCCGCCGCGCGTTCGCCCGCCGGCGCGCCGACGGTACGGAGGAGGTGGACGGACGTGCGTGACATCCTCGACCTGTTCACGACCCCCGCGTTCTACGCGATGGTCCTCCAGCTGGCGACGCCGCTCGTGTTCGCGACCCTCGCCGCGCTCGTCTCCAACCGCGCCGGCGTCCTCAACATCGGCATCGAGGGCACGATGGTCGTCTCGGCCCTGGCCGCGGCGATCGCGAGCACCCGCTTCGGATCCGCCGCCGCCGGCCTCGCCGCGGCGATCCTCGCCGGCATCCTCGCGGGCGGATTCTTCGCCCTCTGCGCGGTCCGTCTCCGGACCCACCACATCCTCGTCGGCATCGCCACCAACATCCTCGCGGCCGGCCTCGCCGTCTTCGTGATCTACGGCATCACCGGCAACAAGTCCGACTATCCGGCCGTCGCGATTGCATCGTGGAGCGTGCCGTTCCTCCGCGACATCCCGTTCTTGGGCGAGATCTTCTTCGAAAACCTCCATCCGCTCGTCGCGCTCGCCGCGGTCGCGGTCGCGGCGGTGGCGTTCCTGTTCCGCCGCACCGTCCTCGGCATCCGCATCGTCGCCGTCGGAAAGAACGAGACCGCGGCCGCCTCCGTCGGCATCCCGACCCGCCGGATCAAGACCGTCGCGCTGCTCATCGCGGGCGGTCTCGCCGGCCTCGGCGGCGCCTATCTCTCGCTCGGATACATGAGCGGCTTCAACACCGGCATGGTCGCCGGACGCGGCTTCATCGGCATCGCCGCCGAGGCCATGGGCGCCGGACATCCCATCGGAAGCGCGCTCTTCGCGGTCCTCTTCGGAATGGTCAACGCCTTCTCCCTGACCGCCCAGACGTTCGGATCGCTGTCGATTCCCTACGAACTGCTCAACACCCTGCCGTACCTGACGACGACGGCGGGACTCGTCATCTATTCGATCGTCCGCTTGCGGAAAGCGAGACCCCGTCGTCCGCGGAAGGAGAAGAGACCATGAAGAAAGCGTGGGAGACCGCGTACGAACTCCTGCACGGAAGCATCCCCGTCGTCCTGAGCGAAGACGAGCAGGCGTGGAAGGGGATCGAGGCCTTCGAGAAGATGACCGACCTCACCTACCGCATGAAGTGGCATTCCAACGTCCCCGGCTCCGGCGCACCGGAATCGGTGATCGCCGGCGCCGTCCAGTCGATGGAGAACATGGGTTACGACGTCTCCGAGGCCGAGCAGCTGCTCGAGGAGGGGCGCCGGGCGTTCGACGCGGACGACATGCGCAAGCTGATCCCGATCACGTGCCGGCTGTGGAATCTCTTCGGCCGGATGGCGTCCATCCCCCATCATCCCTACCGTCGCCACGCCGTGTACGACACCTTCGAGCAGTACCACGCCCGCGCCGTCCTCCCGCCGCGGGTCGCCGTCGATCCCGCTACGCCCGGCTTCCGGTCGCGGACCCGCCACGGCTGGCTCGCACAGATCGTCGGCGGCGCATTTGGCACCGCCCTCGAGGGGTACGTCACGGCGAACCTGCGGACCGCGTTCGGCGAGATCCGCGACTACGTGCGCACCCCGAACACCTACAACGACGACATCACCTACGAACTCGCGTTCCTCGACGCGTATCGCCGCGCCGGACGCCGGATCAATAGCGAGGACGTCGCCCTCGCGTGGGTCGGGGTCGTGCCGTTCGGCTGGTCGGCCGAGGAGATCGCGCTCAAGAACATCGCCGCCGGAATCATGCCCCCGAAGAGCGGCCATTTCAACAACCCCTACCGCGAATGGATCGGCGCGCAGATGCGCGGCGCGATCTGCGGGATGCTGTCGCCGGGCGACGCCGCCGAGGCGGCCCGCCTCGCCTTCGTCGACGGAGCCGTCTCCCATAGCAACAACGGCATCCTCGGCGAAGTCTTCAACGCCGTGATGACGTCCCTCGCCTACGTCGAGACCGACGTCCGCCGCCTCGTCGAGGCCTGCGTCGCCGCCATCCCGGACGATTCGGAGTACCATGCCGTCGTCTCGCGCGCGCTATCGGCCTGCAGGGCCGGAACCGACTGGGAATCGACCTGGGAGGAACTCGAGCCCGAGTTCAAGACCTACAACTGGATCCACAGCTATCCGAACGCGGCCGCCGAGGTCGTCGCCCTCTGGTTCGGCAACGGCGATTTCGACGAGACGATGCACGCGATCGGGATGATCGGCTACGACGTCGACTGCAACGCCGCGCAGATCATGACCGCCGTCGCGATCATGAACGATGCCGTGCCGAGGCGGTGGAGCGATCCGATCGGCACCGAGATCGTCACGTACTGTCGCGGGATGAAGAAGATGACGATCGATTCCCTGACGGACGACACGATCGCGGCGATCGACCGCTCATGACCCGCCGGTTCGCCTCCCGACGCTTCGAGTCTCGAATGGGAATCGGCCGGGGGAAGCGGTACCGGAACCGATTCTATGTCCTTCGACTAAAAAACGCATCCGAGCGACTGGACTTCCGTCCGGTCGACCTCGGGTGCGTTTTTTCATCGGTAATCGGCTTGATTCCGCAACGCGATTACGGTTCACAGGTTTCGGTGATCTCCCCGAACGCGAACACATGCGCCAGTTCCTCGTCCGACAGCATCCTGATTTCGCCGTCGACGATCGTCTCCGACTGGTCCTGTTCGAACCGGCGGATCTTGCGGACGGTCGTGAAGAGCGACGCCGCCGCGAGCACGGCGACGATCGCGATCAGGACCGTGGCGACCGTCGAGAAGACCTGCGAGAACATGAATTCGATCGGGATCGCGTCGATCGATACCTCGAAGTCGGGGATGCCGCCGGGCATGCCTCCGGGGGGCATCGATCCGATCCTGTCCATGAAGGCTTCCTTGTTCGGGATGAATCCCTCGGGACGTTCCATCGCCCCGAAGCGGAAATCGCGGACGGCGGAGAAGACGGTCCGCATTCCCGTCTGCAGCGAACCGAAGTCGGTGAGCGCCGAGGCGATCTTGCGCGACAGGGTGTTCGCGAACCGACCGACGCCGCCGCTACGGATGCCGGAAGCGGAGGCGAAGAGCGACGCCGACAGGAGCAGCAGCGCGACGGCGCTGTCGGCCTTGGGGATCTTCACGTGGTTGGAACGGATCACGCTCTTGTTGAGGGCGTGCTCGCAGCCGATCGCCGCGAAGAAGAGCGCCACGAAGTACGCCATCACGAGCGCAAGCAGCGGCGAATAGACGAAGTATGCGATCGGGATCAGCAGAATCCCGACGCCCTTCATGACGAAGAAGGCCTTCGGCGAGATCACCAGTCGGAACTTCCGACGACTGATGCCGGCGGCGTCGAGCCGTTCCTTGATGGCGGCCTTGTGCTGTCGCGAACGTTCCTTCTTTTGAAACTTCGAAAGTGCCCTGCCCATGGCGGCTCCTATTCGAACCGGAGCGCGACGACCGGGTCGAGATCGGCCGCCTTCACCGCCGGGGCGATTCCGGCAAGAATCGAGACGGCGAAACTGAGGGCCAGTCCGAGCAGGTAGTTTTCGACGCCGTATCCGATCAGCGCGGTTTGAAGCGAGATGCCGGTGATCACGTTGGTGGCGACGGTCACGGCGAGCGCGAAGACGACCGCCATCGCGCCGCCGCCGAGACCGATGAATCCGGCCTCGCAGATGAACATCGTACGGATGTCGCGCTTGCGTGCTCCGATCGCCCGCAGGATGCCGATTTCCTTGGTACGTTCGACGATGGAGATGTACAGGACGATGAAGATCATGATCGCGGCGACCACCATCGAGATCGCGCCGACGCCGGTGAGGATCTGCGTGCCCATTTCGATGTACTCGAGCAGGAAGTTCGCCTCGTTTTCGGCCTGACGGACGCTGTAGCCGAGTTCGGCGAGGTCGTCCTTGGCGACGCTGATGGTGGTGACGTCGGTCATGGTGAGGTAGAGAACGTTCGCATCGACGGCGAGGTCGACCATCGCCGCGAGCGCATCGGCGACGATCAGGGCGTCGCTCTCGTCGGTCCCGTCGCTGCCGTCCTCGTAGATGCCGGTCACCGTGTAGACCGTCGTGACGTCGTCGACCGTGATCGACAGTTCGAGTCCGACGGCGCCGATCAGACCGTTTTCGGAGAGATCCGACGCCATCGTCTCGTTCACGATGATTTCGTCGACCTCGTCGGCCAATTCGCCGTACAGGATCGCCGGATAGTAGAAGCGGTAGAAGGCGGACAGGCCGTCGATGTCCGTCTCGAGGTCTCCGGTCGCGCAGGCGACCCCTTCGAGGATCGCCGACGGATAGGCGCGGGCGATCCCGTCGACCTCCAGGATCTCCGCGAGATCGTCGTCGGTGAAGGCGGAACCGTCCCTCATCGAGACCGCAAGTTGGGTCGATTGGAGGTTGTCGACATAGACCTCGCGGACGTAGTCGGTGAGTCCGAGACCGAGATTCAGGATCAGGACGACGGCCGCGATGCCGATCGCCAGACCGATCGACACCATCAGCGTCCTGCTCTTCTTCTTCATCAGGTTCTGGAACGACAGCCGGGCGACGTCCTTCACCCTGATCGGCTTCGGCATGATCACCTTCTCATACTGAGGGATCTCCTTGGGAGATGTTTTTCTGACGTCGGACACGACGACGCCGTCGTCGATCCTGACGACGCGGGAACAATAACTGCTGACGAGTTCGCTGTGGGTGACCACGATCACGAGTTTCCCCGACTGGACGATCTTGGCGAGGATCTTCAAGATCACGTCCTGCGATTCCTTGTCGAGCGCGCCGGTCGGCTCGTCCGCGAGGATGATCGACGGATTGTTGGCGAGCGCGCGGGCGATCGCGACGCGCTGCTGCTGCCCGCCGGACAGCTGCGAGGGATACTTCCGCTCGTATTGGTCGAGTCCGACCATCCTGAGCAGTTCCATCGCGCGTTCGTGGCGGAGTTTAGGCTCGATGTCGCTCATCCGCATGGCGATCTCGATGTTCTCCGCAAGCGTCAGGTGGTGGATCAGGTTGTAGTCCTGGAAGACCATCCCGACGCGTTTCTTGCGATAGTCGTCGAGCTGCTTCTCCGTGTAGTCGCGGATGAAGGCGTCCTTGACGACGACGCTTCCCGTATACTCGCTGTCCAGGCCCCCCATGATGTTGATGAGCGTCGACTTCCCGCACCCCGACTCGCCCACCAGGGCGACGAACTCGCCGCGATCGAACTCGACGGTGACTCCTTTCAGGACGACTTGTTTCTGGGTTTTCGTGATGTTGTAGCTTTTCTCGATGTTCGCCAAACGGAGCAGTGCCGCCATATTGACCTCCTCATGCCGCGACGCGCGTGCCTTCATGCCCATTCTAGGCTCCGCGCGTGTCGGAATTGTGAGTAAACGGAACCCTCAGTGAAGTTCACGAAAACCTCACGAGGCCGTCGCCGAACCACAAAAAAATCCCCCCGCCTGTGGCGGAAGGATCGTTCATGGACCCGTAATTCAGAGTCTTTCGATCAGGTTGAGGAAGCTCTCGATCGGCTGGTCGCCGAGCAGTTCCTCCTTGTCGTTCACGACGATCTTGGGAACGCCGGAGACCTTGTACACGCGCGACATCTCCTGGAACGTCTGGGCCTCGATCATTTCGGCCTTGACGAGCGGGTTGTGCATCGCGAGCAGGTGCGCGGTCTGGACCGCGCCCGGGCAGTGCGGGCACGAGAGGGTCACGAAGACCTTGATGTCGACGGGCTTGTCGATCTTCCGAATGCGGGCGAGGACGTCCGCATCGAGCGCGGGGGTCGCGCCCGACAGTTCCATGATCGCGGCGAGGAAGGAATTGATCTCGTGGCCGGCGGGGATCCCGCTGAACTTGACGCCGCGGTCGTGCCCGTCCTTGTCGAGGACGACGAAGCCGGGAATCCGGCGGACGTCGTACTTCTTCGCCTCGTCGGCATCGGCGACTGAGTCCTTGACGACGAGGTTGATCTTGGGATTGAGGACGGCGATGTCCTCGAGCAGCTGGCCGGTCTCGACGCAGGTCTGGCACTTGCCGTCGGAGAAATAGAGGAGTGTGATCGGGTCCTTCATGTCGGCGAGGATCGACTTGATCTGGTCGGCGACGTCTTGCGGAATCAGCTTGGGCATGTTATCGGGTTCCTTTCATATTGAGATGGGCGCTCGCCGCGAGGGCTGCCTTGGCGCCTTCCGCGGCGGCGATGACGATCTGGCGGAAGGGCTGTTCGGTGATGTCGCCGGCGGCGTAGAGGCCTTCGCAGTCGGTCCGCTGCTGGCCGTCGACGACGATCTCGCCGCGGTCGTTGAGCTTGACGAGGGAGGAAAACAGGGCCGAGTTCGGGATCGTGCCGATCTCGATGAAGATGCCGTCGGCCGGGATCGACGATTCGATGCCGTCGGCCTTGTTCCGGATCCGGATCGACTCGACGCGGTCGGTGCCCTCGATCGAGAGGATCTGCGTCTCGAGCATCACCGATACGTTCTTCACGTCTTTCAGCCGGTCGAGGATGGTCTGGTCGGCGCGGAAGCGGCTGCGGTGGACGATGGTGACGCGCGACGCCCACTTGGCGAGGTCCATCGCCGCCTCGACTGCCGAGTTCCCGCCGCCGGCGACGACGACGTGCATGCCCTTGAAGAAGGGCGCGTCGCAGGTCGCGCAGTAGGAGACGCCCTTGCTCGCGAGCCGGAGTTCCCCGGGAACGTCGAGCCGCCGCGGGGAGCCGCCGAGCGCCGCGAGCAGCGTCCTCGACCGGATCCTCCCGCCGTCCTCGAGCCTGAGGACGAACAGGTCGTCCTCCTTCTCGACCGCGATCACGCGCGATTGCGTGAAAATCGGGATCTCGAGCGACCTGACGTGGGCGACGTAGCGGTCGATCAACTCGGAGGCGTCGATCGTCTCGAAACCCAGGTAGTTCTCGACCGCATGCGTGTTGCGCAGCTGGCCGCCGAGCTCGTGGGCGACGACGGCGGTCGACAGGCCCTTGCGCCTGGCGTAGAGCGCGCCGTTCAGTCCGGCGGGTCCGCCGCCAAGCGCGACGAAGTCGTAGACGACGTCGGAAGCGGCCGGTTTCTTCGGTTTTTCGATCGTGAAATTGAACATGGTCGGTTACCTCTTCTTCCATTATAACGATTTCCGAATGGAAAACAAAGGGTTTGCTCAAAGATGCTCGCATCCCCCAAATGATCCGACGATCGACGGAAGTATTGAAAACACAGTATCAAAAGATGCGGAAATGGCATATTTTTGAAAACGCGATTTCACAAGATTGAGAGCGACAACCTGATGATTTATGGTAAGATGATATCGATGCATGCCTCCGATCGCATGTCGGGCTCGCCTGCATCGCCACATACATATGCAGGATTGGAAAAGGGGGGAGACCATGGAGACGGTTCTCGTGTTGGCCAAGCAGATCGCGATCATGTTCGCCCTCATCGCCGTCGGCTGGATCCTCTTCCGAATGAAACTGCTCACCGAACAAGGGGCGAAGGATCTGTCCAACCTGCTCCTCCGGATCGTCGTTCCGGCGATCGTCGTGAAGTCGTTCATCGTCGAACGCACGCCGGAGAACACGAAGGCTTTCCTGATTTCTTTCGCGCTGTCGCTCGGACTGATCGTCATGTCCGCCGTCATCGCCAAGATCGCCTTTCGCGACAAGCGGCCTGCGGAGCAATTCGGGGCCGCCTTCGCCAACGCCGGCTTCTTCGGGATTGCGCTCGTTTCGGCGCTTCTCGGCGAATCCGCCGTCTTCCACATCACCTCGTTCGTGATGATGATCTTCGTCTTCCAGTGGACCTACGGCGTGCATCTCTTCACCCGCGACAAGAGCATCTTCGCACCGAAACGGCTCCTCACGAATCCGGTCCTGATCGCCTTTTTCGTCGCCGTCATCCTCTTCTTCACGCAGATTCACGTCCCGGAATTCGTGATGACGCCGCTGTCGATGATCACGCCCCTCAACACCCCGATCGCGATGATCGTGATCGGGTCCTACCTCGCCCGCGACCGGTTCGCCGACCTTCTGCGCGATCCCGGCGCATACGCCGTCGCGGCCTTCCGCCTCGTCGTCATCCCGCTGTTCTCGCTCCTCGTCCTGAGCCTCCTTCCCGTCGCATGGAACGAGTTGCGTCTGGCACTCCTCCTTCCCGCGGCCGCTCCCGTGGGCGTGAACGTCGTCCTCTTCGCCGGACTCCACGACAAGGACTACCGCAAGGCGGTCCGCATCGTCTGCGTCAGCACCCTGCTTTCGATCGTCACGATCCCGCTTCTGTACGCCCTCGCCACGATCCTGTGGCGGTAACAGATACTAGACCAGGAGGTTTCCCATGTTCCGCAAAGCCCTGCTTTCGCTCTTCATCCTGCTCGCCGTGTTCCTCAGCCTTTCCTGCGAAGGACTGCAGGAGCAGTACTACGAAGTCCACGTCATCGAGGGCGAAACGCCCTTCTACTTCGTCAATCCCGACGAGGGATCCGAACCCCACGGACAGAACCAGTTTTCGAACGAAGGCACCCTTTGGGTTTACCTCTACATTCCGATCGACGGCGAGCCCTTCAGCTATGAGCATTTCTACGCGCCGCTGACCGACCTTTCGGTCTATCGCGAGATCGCGACGGACCGGCTGTTCGTCCTGAAGACGGACGAGATTGACGACCGCATCTACCAGTTCTATCTCGACAAGGCCGCCTTCGAGAACCCGGCGTAAGACGATTCTTTGCGAAAATCGACCTGCGGAAGGTTCCCATCCGCGGGTCGATTTGCTATAATGGGGAAGGATTTCATCCGATGGGAAGTGTTCACATGGATTTCATGACCGAATTCTTCAGCTGGAACTTCACCCGCGAACCGGAAGGTCTCTTCTCCTGGCAGCACCTCGCGATGGTGACGTCCGCGTTCGCCCTCGCCGCCTTTCTCGCCTTCCGCCTGAGCGCGAAGGTCGCCGGAAAGGACCGCGCGGCGAAGATGCGCGTGGTCGTCGTCGCGGCGATCGTCCTCGACGGCCTCGAACTGATCAAGCTCGTCAACTACTGCCTGATCACCGGATCGCTCAGGATCCTGCTCAACTACCTGCCGCTGTTCCTCTGCTCGATTCCGCTCATCGTCCTGCCCGTCGCGGCGTTCGCGAAGGGCAGGATCCAGCAGGCGTCGCTCGACTTCGTGATGATGTTCGGTCTGCTCGGCGCCATCCTCGGAACCTATCTCGCCGGAAACATCTATTCGATCTTTCCGGTCCTCCACTTCGATCCGATGATCAGTCTCGCGACGCACATGACGTCCGGATTCGCCGCCCTCTACATCGGTCTCTCGGGACTCGGCACGCTCGAGAAGCGGAACCGCTGGATCGGGATCGCGATCCTCGGCGTCTTCATGGCGACCGCCTTCGTCGTCGACAAGATCGGACACGTCGCCGGCTTTCAGGACAACTACATGTTCCTGACGCGGTCGGACGGCACGCCTTTCATGATCCTGGAAAACGTCTTCGGCGCCGGAACCGCCCTCTATACGCTTTCGGTCGCCCTCTGCATGTGGCTCTACATGGGCGTGTTCCATCTGACCGCCGACGCGTTCGCCAATATGAAACATCGGACGAAACCCGTCGCGACACGGCTTCGCCCGTAAGGAAAGGAAGAATCCCATGACATTTCTCGAGATGACCAAGGCGCGCTATTCGGTGCGCACGTATGCAAGCACCCCCGTCGAGCCGGAGAAGCTCGAACGGATCCTCGAGGCGATCCGCAATGCGCCGACCGCCCACAACGCCCAGCCCCAGCGCGTCTTCGTGATGCAGAGTCCCGCGGCCCTCGCCGACGTCGACGCCTGCACACGCGGCCGTTTCGGCGCGCCGCTCGTTTTGGTGATCTGTTACGACGAGACGGTTTCATGGAAACGCAAGGACTACTACGATGCCGGTCAGGTCGACTGCGGCATCGTCGGCACGCACGTCATGTTCGCGGCGCTCGAACAGGGACTCGGGACGTGCTGGGTGGCGATGTTCAACGCCGCCGAGATGGCGAAGCGTCTGGAACTCCCGGATCACGTGATCCCGATCGCCGTGATGCCCGTCGGCTATCCCGCCTTGGGATCCGTTCCCTATCCGTTCCACGACCAGCGACGGCTTGTGACCGACCTCGTCGTCCGCAAGTGACGCATCGTCCCCGCGATGCGTCTTTTTCTTCGCGCGGCGACAAACGTTTCGATCGCTTCCGTTTCATCGAAATGTTCGCATTTTTCGCCGGTTTTCCCCCGGTGAACCTTGACAAAACGGGGAATCGGCCCTATACTGATCATGTCAATCGCAAAATTGGCGAAAGCCAATGACGCAAAGCTATAGGGCCTTCGATCTCGATGGCAGCCAGTTGCCGTTGTCCCCGCAGGGATGAGGGCGTTTTTATTATCCCCCTCCCTCGGGATCTACCTCATTTCTTCATTCAAGGAGATCACTATGCAATCACTGAAGAGAAAGGTCACGGTTTCCGCATTCGTGCTGGTTCTGGCGCTTTTGACGACGCTCGGATCGACCTTCGCCTGGTTCACCGTATCCAACACCGTGACGGTCGGCTCGATCGAGCTGAACGTCAAGACCTCGCCGTCCCTGCTGGTCCGCGTCTACGACGAGGACGCCTACTATTTCGCGGGGGCCGTCGGTTCGAGCGACATCCGGAGGCTGGACGGAACCACCGTCTACACGTATGTGGCGCTTCCTTCTCCGCACTACGTCGAAACCACGCCGTCCTACACGATCGACGTCGACGGGAACCTCGTGCTCGGCGCCGACATCATCGTCCACGACGTCGAACATTCGAACGAGTTCCATTACGCCGGCGCCGTCGGAACCACCGACATCCTCGACGGCGACAACCAGGTCGTCTTCGATTACGTCACCGACCATTTCGAACTGCCGACCAGCGGCACCGAGTACACCCTCGAGGACATGGATCCGACGGGAACGGTCGACTATCGCCTCATCGACGATGCGCTCGCCGAGGTGCTGAACGAGGAAGTCCTCTACGATACCGCCGCGCTCGCGAAGACCGGTGCGGGGCTGTACGATGCGACCACCTACCACAACTACCTCGAGATCGCCGACTTCCTCGCGAGCGGCGTCTACGCCGACATCGCCTCCTGGAGACTTCAGCCGGTCACCGCCGTCAACACCGCCTACGCCGCCGTCCGCGGCGACCAGTTGAAACGCTTCTGGTCCCCCAACGACGACCTGAACCGCACGCTCGATCCGCTGCTTGCCGGCGATGTCAACGCCGCCGCCGGCCGGATCATCGAGTTCAAGCTCTGGTTGCTCTCGCAGGGAACGACCGCCTACGACCTGTACCTGTCGGACCTGGACATCCTCGCGGGCGTCAACGCGATGGATGAACAGGACGATGCGATCAACGCCACCAGGCTTTCGGTGACCGCGGGTGCCACGTCGATCATCTACGGAAGCGACGTCGATTACGCCTACGACTATCTCCGCGGTTCCGTGGGATATGCATCCTATGAAATCGCAAGCACGTCGATCGCCGCGGACGAAGCGGCGGCGGACGCGGGCAGCGTCGCGTACTACTGGTTCGGCGCGGCCGGAACGTCGGACATCATCGACACCTCCGACGACTCCGTCGCCTATGCCTTCGTCGATGCGGATCCGGACTACTTCACCGCCGGCGCCGACGAGTTCACCTTCATCGCGGGCAGGGGCCTGATCGCCAAGGGTCAGTTCAACCGCATCCTCGACTTCAATGCGGCGTTCTCGGCCGCGGCCGGGGCACCCGTCGACCACACCTCCGAGATCATCAGCGCCTTCGCCGGGAACACCCCCACGATCCTCACCTTCCGCATCTACGTGGACGGCTGGGATCTCGATGCCGACAACAACATCATCGCCGCCAACATGACCGTCTCCTTCGCCCTGTCGATCGGTACGGTCGACTGATTCACAACTCCATACGATCGTCGACTCGCGGCTTCGGCCGCGAGTTTTTTCGTCCTCGTCGAAATCAGGATGACGCGTCCGTTTCATGTCATAGTATAATGGAAGAGTCGGGGAGGTGCTGCCGATGGACGAGATCGAACGAATCCTACGCGTGCATGCGGTCCGCTATCCGAAGATGACCGTCGACGACCATCTCAAGCTGCTCTACCAGAACACCTTCGGACCCCGCCATTTCGGAAACGATCCATCGCTCACGCGGATCAAGGCCTATCTGGAAGAGGAACTCGCGGCGACGCCGGCCGATCGGCTACCGACGGTCGAGGACATCGGCGGCGGATACGTCCGCGTCGACCTGTCCTGCGTCCGCGCCGGCCTTTGCGGATCCGCGACGCTCGCCGAAGCCTTCCACCGCTCGATGACCGAGCTCGCAGAAGCCGCCGGGACGCTTCGCGACCGCTTTCTGGCGCGCGTCGGAGTCCTGCTCCGCCTGATCGAAACCGGCGTCCTCGGGACGCCTGATGACGCCGCGCGGGTCGCGGCGACCCTCGAGGAAGGCATCCGCCCGATCCACCACAGTCCCGTCTTCAACGCCGCCTACGCGCCCCATTACCGGGTCGTCGGCGTCTCCCATCTTCCCCCCGAGGTGACCGTCATGGAAAGAGTCCACGTCAAGGAAACGCGTTTCAAGGGAATCGAACGGAATCCCTCCCTGCTCGGCTTCGGATGCATGCGCCTGCCGGTGCTCGAGCCGGGCAAGCCCGAGATCGACGAGGAACTGGCGCTGAAGATGATCGATTTCGCCTATGCGCACGGCGTCAGCTACTTCGATACCGCTTATCCGTACCACCACGGTCTGTCCGAGCCGTTCGTCGGCCGGGCGCTCGCGAAATACCCGCGCGAATCGTTCTTCCTGGCGACGAAGATGCCGGGATGGCTCGTCCATTCGCGCGAGGACGCGGAACGCTACTTCCAGGAACAGCTTTCGCGCTGCCAGGTCGAGTATTTCGACTTCTATCTCTGCCACGCGCTCGGCGAGGAGAACTTCAAGCCCTACCAGATCCCGGGGGTGATGGCCTTCCTCGACGAGATGAAGGCGGCGGGCAGGATCCGTCATCTCGGCTTTTCGTTTCACGACACGCCGGACGTGCTCGAGAAGATCATCCACGCGCGCCAGTGGGACTTCGTCCAGCTGCAGCTCAACTACCTCGACTGGGACCTGCAGGACGCGAAGCGCCAGTATGAGATCGTCGCCGCGGCCGGGCTGCCCGTGATCGTCATGGAACCGGTCCGCGGCGGCCTGCTCGCGACCCTCTCGCCCGAAGCCGCCGGCGTCTTCCGGACCGCCGATCCCGCGGCGTCGCTCGCCTCCTGGGCGATCCGCTACGCCGCATCGAAGGATCAGGTCATGGTCGTGCTCTCCGGCATGTCGGATGCGGCGCAGGTCGAGGACAACGTGAGGACGATGTCCGCTTTCCGCCCGCTCGGTGCGGAGGAGGAGGCCGTCGTCGGAAACGCGCTCGAAGCCTTCCTGAAGAACCGCACGATCCCGTGCACGGGCTGCCGCTACTGCATGCCCTGTCCGAACGGCGTCGACATCCCGCGCCTGTTCCGGATCCATAACGAGTATGCGATCAATCGCCGCAAGCGCGCCTTCGTTTCGGCTTACGAGGAACTGGCGCCGGAAAGCCGCGCCGACCGCTGCGTGTGGTGCGGCGAATGCCTCACCCACTGCCCGCAGAAGATCATGATTCCGGAACGCATGCAGGAGATCGCGAGCCTCTACGAGAGCCTGCGTCAGGAAGGTGGGACGGGGATGCGGCTCGTCAACACCTACCGCGAGACGATCCCCGCGTCGCGCTTCATCGGGAAGCGCTATGGCGACGGCGACCGCGACGCCTACGGAAGCTACGGGGCGATGTGGGGCGAATGGTTCGCGACGGGACGGTTCGCGCCGCTCGAAAAACTGACCTTGAACACGCAGGAAGGCGGCGCGTACGTCGGCCTGATGCGCTGCGTGCCCGTCTTCCAGTACTGGATCGGCGTCTTCTGCCCGCCCGGGACGCCGGTACCGGAAGGCTACGACCACGTCGACTTCGCCGCCTTCGACGTCTCGACCTCATGGATCAAGGGCAACCGCGAGAACGGCGAAATCTACGGCGAACGGACGCACGGGTCCTCGGTCGCGGCCGCGCAGGCGAAGGGGCTCAAGGTCAAATCGGAACCATGGTACTTCGAACGCTACGTCGACGGCCGCTTCACCGCGGAAGACGCGTCCGGCGACGTGATCCTCGACTACTGCATCGAGATCGAACCGGAAAAGACGCGCTGAACTCGTCCTTTCGGGCATGCGGATACGACCGAAAAATCGCCATGAGATTCTTTTTCGGGGTTGACTTATGCATGCGTACGCTTATATAATGGAGACGATTTACGATTCAAAAATAGATAAAAGGGGGATCAAGCTAGTGAAAAAGGTTTTGGGATTGATTGTGCTTCTCTTGTTTGCGTTCGGCATCACCGCATGCACCGAAGAGACCACGCTTCCGCAGGATCCGGAAACGCTCATCGTGCAGTTCGTTCCGAGTACCGCCGTCGATTCAGCGCTCCTGCTCAAACTCAAATCGCTGGAAGGCATGGTGGAAGCCCAGCTGCTCGCCGCCGGTTATGACATCAACGTCAACATCAGCATCAGTACGAGCTACGCCTCCGCCATCGAAGCGATGGTGTCGGGACAGGTTCACGTCGCCTTCCTCACCGCCCAGCAGTACGCCTACGTGACGACCGAGTATCCCGGGGAGGTCGAGGTCCTTCTGACGTCGGTCCGCGACGCCTACAACGCCCAACTCGGTGCCGGCAACGTCGTCATCACCGATCCCGCGACGATCATCGAGAACGCCAACACCACCGGCTACGACGCGACGACCAACTCCGCCGTCAAGGTCAGTTCCTACTACTCGATGCTGCTGATCCGTCAGGAAGACATGGCAGCCTACGAGGCGGCCGGAATCGACTGGCTGAAGGGCAAGAACATCGGCACCCAGTCGACCACATCGGGCTCCGGCTACGTGTATCCGTCGCTGCTTCTCGACGACAACGACATGAAGTTCGTGCCGAACGCCGAAGGCCCCAACGCCGCCGAAGGCGAAGTCGGATATACCACGATTTCCGGACATCAGACGGCCGTTCTCGCGCTGCTCAACAATGAGGTCGACGGCGTCTTCACGTTCTTCGATTCGCGCAACCATGCGACCGCCTACGCCGCCTGGCAAGAGGCGAACCCGACACTGAACATCTACGAAGTCACGCAGGTCGCCGCCCTGACCACGCCGATCTACAACGATACGATCTCCGGTCTGGCCAGTCTGTCCACCGGACTCAAGACCGCCATCCAGAACGCCTTCATCGCCATCATCGCGACGACGGACGGCTACGATGCGCTGCAGATCTACAACCACAAGGGATATCTCGTTGCCGTCGATTCCGATTACGATGGCGAAAGAGCTCTGTACCGTTTCTTGAATCCCGTAGCATAATCATCCACAGGGGGTCCCCATGATCAGATTCGTTGACGTTTCGAAAACCTATCCCAATGGCGTCCAGGCGCTCCGAAACGTCAATTTGGAGATCAACGATGGCGAATTCGTCGCCATCATCGGATTATCCGGCGCAGGAAAATCGACGCTTCTCCGTTCCATCAACAGGATGATTTCCATCACCGCGGGACAACTCTACATCGATGATGTCGACATCAGCACCGTCAGAGGCAAGGAATTGCGGATCCTCCGACGGAACATCGGCATGATCTTCCAGTCCTTCAATCTGGTCAAACGGATGTCCGTGTTCAGCAACGTATTGACGGGTAGGGTGGGTTTCCACCCTACCTTTCGCACGTTGTTCGGGCTGTTCCCGACGGAGGACAAGATCCTTGCGCTCGAATCGCTCGACACGATGGGAATCCTCGACAAGGCGTTCACGCGCGCCGACCAGCTGTCCGGCGGACAGCAGCAGCGCGTCGCGCTCGCCCGCGCCCTCACGCAGAAGCCGAAGCTGATCCTGGCCGACGAACCGGTCGCCTCGCTCGACCCGATCACCACGGTCCAGGTCATGGACGACTTCGCCCGCATCAACCGCGACTTCGGGATCACGATCGTCGCCAACATGCATCACGTCGACCTGGCCCTCAAGTACGCGCAGCGCATCATCGGCATCAAGGACGGCCAGATCGTCTTCGACGGACCCGCGCAGGCGATCACCGAGGCGAAGCTCGTCGAGATCTACGGCCGAGCCCTCAAGCACAACGAAATCCTCGGTGAATGACGATGGCGAAAATCACGCTCACCAACGGGAAGATCGTATACAAGCCACATAACAAGAGTTGGATCGTGCTCGTCGTCATCGGCGGACTCACGGTCCTCTTCGCCTATCTCGTCTCGCTCGACAGCATCGGCATCCAATTCCACCCTGAAGAGCTTCCGGTCATCCTGAAGAAGCTGTTCTCGCCGCATCGAGGAGAGGACTGGGGCGATTACTTCGCCTATATCCTCAAACTCCAGAACGTGATGGTGACCACCCTCCAGATGTGCTACGGGGGAACCGTCATCGGCGCACTGTTCGCGGTGCCGTTTTCCCTGCTCTCGTCGAAGAACATCGTGAAGACCAAGTGGATCTATACCCCGTTCCGATTCCTTCTCAACCTGTTTCGCACCATCCCGATTCCGGTCCTTGCCGCGATCTGCATCAGTTTCGTGGGGACCGGCATTCTGGCCGGTCTGTTCGCGATCGCCCTCTTCACCTTCGGCATCATGGTCAAGATGCTCTATGAACTGATCGAGACGATCGACATGAACATCGTCGAGGCGCTCGAGTCCACGGGAGCGAACAAACTCCAGGCGATCCGGTACGCGGTGTTTCCCCAGGTGTTCCCCGATTACGTCGGATACGCCATCTACATCCTGGAGACGAACATCCGCTCCTCGGCTATCCTCAGCTATGTCGGCATCAGCAGCATCGGCACGGTCATGAAGGACAGCGAGATGACGGACTACGACAAGGTCGGAGGCGCGATCATCCTGATCTTCATCATCTGCGTCATCATCCAGCTGTTCTCCGATGTCGTGAGGAGGAAGCTGGCATGAACCGTCTGCGGAACGTTCTCGCGAAGAAACCGAAGAAATGGATCATGAACCTGCTGTTCGTCGCCGCGATCGGCACGATTCTGGTGCTCTCGTTTGACGGGGCGACCATCAATCCGCTCCGATTCCCGCAGATCCCGTATGTCTTCCTGGGAATCATCCGGGGCTTTCTGAACATCGACTGGTCGACCGTCCTCGGGTATGGAGAATTCACGTTCAGCCAAAGCATCGCATACTATGCGATCCAGACGCTGGCGATCGCCTTCATCGGCACGCTGGTGGGCGGGATTCTTGCGGTTCCGGCCAGTTTCCTGGCCGCGGAAAACGTCGTCGGCAAACGCGTCGCGAGGATCGGACGGTTCTTCCTCGTCATCATCCGCGTGTTTCCGGAGATCATCCTGGCGTTCATCCTGGTCAAGGGGATCGGCACCGGTCCGATCACGGGCATCTTCGTCATCGGCATCCACTCCGTGGGGATGCTCGGGAAGCTGTTCTCGGAAGCGATCGACAGCATGGATCGCAGTTCGATCGAGGCGCTCGACGCCGTCGGAGCCGATTCGCTGCAGAAACTCCGCTTCGGCATCCTGCCCCAACTCATGCCGCTGATGTCGTCCATCGCCTTGTACCGTCTCGACATCAACGTGCGTTCGGCGACCGTGCTCGGCGCGATCGGCGCCGGGGGACTCGGCACCCTGATCATCCTGTACTCGAACCCGCCGTCGTGGGTCAGCCTTCCGGGCGTCATCGTCGCCATCATGGTGATGGTCCTCGCCGTGGACAGCATCTCCTCGGCGCTGCGCAAGAAACTGGTCTGAAGAAACGAGCAAAGAGACCCGGAAGTCGCCTTCCGGGTCTCTTTGCGTTTCGATGAACTCAGTGCTTGTCCTTGTTGGTGTCGATCTTGAACGGCAGGTACAGCGGGCAGCGCTGGACCGCGGCGGTGGCGAGGGCGATGGCGGCGGGGATCAGAAGCCACCAGAACGGGATCGCGACGGCGAGGATCACGAGGACGGCGCCGACTCCGAGGCGGATGGCGCGATCGACGTTTCCGACATTCTTCTTCATGTTTTCACTCTCCTTCTCACGATTCCATGATACACCCGGAAGCGGGCTTTGTCCCGAAGGACGCTCACGGACGCTCCCGTCCCCCGAAAAGCGCTCGTCCGGGCACGAAAACGCCTCGCGTTCGCGCGACAGATGATATAATGAATGTACCGGAGGTATCCCCATGACTGGAACATTCTCGAAATACCTGAAATCGAAACAGCCGGCGATCCGCGAACTCGTGCGCCTGCTCGGCGAGAAGTACGCCTACGCGAGCGTCCTCGGAACCGACGTCGAAGGACTCACCGTCGCCGTCGACCGTTCGACCACGAACGTCGTTCCGAGCCCCCTCACCGAATGCGGCTTCGTCGTCAAGGTCTTCGACGGCCGCGGATACGTCGAATATTCGACCAACGTCCTCGACCCGAAGCATCTCGCCGCCGTCGTCGACGCCGTCGACCGGCTCGTCGCCGCGAAGGGCACCGTCCCGCCGGTCGCCGTCGGCGCGCTCGTCGAGACGCCCCTCAGGAAACGGTTCACGCGCAAGAACGTCGGTCGTGACTTCACGGCCGAGGAGATCATCGCCACCCTGAAGGCCTACGTCGACGAGACGATCAAGTCCGACCCCCTCGTCGCGAACGCCCGCGCGAGCGTCGAGACGGTCGAGATCTCGAAGATCTTCATCTCCCGGGACAAAGACCTCGCGCAATACTACACCTGGTCCAATCCCCGTTCCTTCGTCCTCGCCCGCCGCGGCGAGAACGCCAAGTACGCCTACGACGGATTCGGCACGAATTCCGTCGAACGCGCCCTCGCCGACCTGAAGGCGTCGATGGCGTCGACGGCGAAGCTCGCGATCGAACTGCTCGACTCCGAACCCCCGAAGCCGGGCGTCTACGAGATCGTCACCGATCCCTCGATCACCGGACTGATCGCCCACGAGGCCTTCGGCCACGGCGTCGAGATGGACATGTTCGTGAAGGATCGCGCCGCCGCCAAGGACTACATGGGCAAGAAGGTGGCCTCGCGCCTCGTCAGCATGCGTGACGGGGCCGCCTCCGCCTTCTCGGTCGCCTCGTACTTCTTCGACGACGACGGCGTCCTCGCCGGCGACACCAGGATCATCGACAAGGGCATCCTCGTCGACGGCATCTCCGACGTACTCTCGGCGCTTCAGCTCGGCACCGTCCCGACCGGCAACAGCCGGCGCGAATCGTACAAGCGCAAGGCCTACACGCGCATGACCAACACCTTCTTCGAGAAGGGACGCTCGTCCCTTTCCGAGATGATCGCCTCGATCAAGGACGGCTACTACATCGTCCAGACCAACAACGGCATGGAGGACCCGAAGAACTGGGGCATCCAGTGCACCGCCCACTACGGCCGCGAGATCAAGGACGGCAAGTTCACCGGCAAGATCGTCTCGCCGGTCGTGATGTCCGGCTACGTGATCGACCTCCTCGAGTCGATCACCGCCGTGTCGAACGACTTCGACGTCATCGGCAGCGGCTCCTGCGGCAAGGGATACAAGGAATTCGTCCGCGTCTCCGACGGCGGTCCTTGTCTGAAAGCGACGGTGAAGATCGGATGATCAGAAAACTCGTGAACGCCCTCGCGGCCAACCCGGCCGTCTCCGGATGGCTCGTGAACGAAACGGCGACCGTCGCCTCCCAGGTCTTCTACGTGATGCAGAAGAAGGAGACCTCGCGGCGCGTCGAGACGCGCGAATGGACCGTCACCGTCTACCGCCGGCACGGCGCGGACGGGCGGTACCTCGGCTCGTCGTCCTTCGCCGTCGGCCGCGTCCAGTCCAAAGCCGAGATCGACCGCAAGGTCGCCGAGGCCGTCTTCGCCGCGCAGTTCGTCAAGAACGCCGCCTTCGACCTCGTCAAGGGTGAACGCCGCCGCACCTGGAAGGAGAAGGAGGACGCCTCCGACCCGTACGAACTGATCGACGGCGTCGCAAGCGCCTTCT
This sequence comes from Candidatus Izemoplasmatales bacterium, assembly GCA_041649275.1. Lineage (NCBI taxonomy): Bacteria > Bacillati > Mycoplasmatota > Mollicutes > Candidatus Izemoplasmatales > Candidatus Izemoplasmatales bacterium. The sequence continues at coordinate 19,729 of JBAZNL010000004.1, read as the reverse complement.
TCGAGGCTTCCACCCCCGTCTCGCGCTTCAACGCCCTCGAAGTCTTCCATACCCGGACCACCGTCCGGATCGTGAACTCCGAAGGCGTCGACCTGACGAAGACCACCGCCAAGGTGGACGTCGAGGCGATCCCCTCGCACGACGGACCCGACCGCAAGGTCGAACTGATCCGGATGTTCGCCTACAAGACCGTCGACCTCGAGAAGGTCCGCGAGGACGCGAAGACCGCGATCGCGGACGTCGCCCTCCGCTACGACGCCGGCCGGCTGCCGGCGATCGGCAAGGCCGACGTCGTCCTCCGCAGCGACGAGGTCGAGGAGTTCTTCCGCGAACTGATCGGCGACCTTTCCTACGAAGGCGTCTACCGCAAGAGCACCGACAAGCAAATCGGCGACATGATCCAGAAGGATCCGAAGGGCGATCGCCTCACGGTCGGCTGGACGCTCTCGACGAAGGCGGACGCCTTCGACCGGGATGGCGTCCTGCTCGCTCCGGTCACGGTCGTGGATCAAGGCAAGCTCGTCTCGCATTACGGATCCAACCAATACGCCCAATACCTCGGGATGAAGCCGACGGGATCCTTCCCGACGCTTGCCGTGGCCCGCGGGACCACGACCGCGGCGAAGATCATGAAGAAGCCGCACCTCGAGATCATCGCCCTCTCGGGCATCCAGATCGACGTCTACAGCGATTACATCGGCGGCGAAGTCCGCCTCGCCGTCTGGTTCGACGGCAAGAACTACATCCCCGTCTCCGGCTTCTCCTTCAGCGGCCGCATCGAAGCCGTCCTGTCCGACCTCGTCCTCTCGAAGGAAACGGTCGACGGCCTCCGGTACCGCGGGCCGAAATTCCTGCTTCTGAAGGGCATGGACGTCCTTTGACGGCCGACCCCCGGCGCGTCGTCGTCCGTCAGGAAGGCCGCCCCGACGCCGGCGGGACGCACGTCATCTATTGGATGCAGCAGAGCCAGCGGGTCCATCGGAACCACGCCCTCGCGACGGCCGTCGGGATCGCCAACGACGCGGGACTGCCGGTCACGGTCGTCTTCGTCGTCGATCCGTCCTATCCCGGCGCCAACCTCCGTTCCTTCGCCTTCATGTTCGAAGGCCTCCGCGAGACCGCGGCCGAACTGGATCGACGCGGAATCGGCTTCGTCCTCCGCCGCGGCGATCCCGCGACCGTGGTCGGAGGAATGCTCGGCGACGCATGCGCGCTCGTCTGCGACACCGGCTACCTCTCCCACCAGCGCACCTGGCGGACGCGGCTCGCCGATGCCGTCCGCGCGCACCATCCTTCCCTCCGCTTCCTCGAGGTCGATTCCGACGTCGTCGTCCCGGTCCGCCTCGCCTATCCGAAGGCCGCCTACGCCGCCTACGCGATCCGTCCCGCGCTCATGCGCCAGTACGGTTCCTTCCTGTCGGACGGCGTGATCCCCGAAGTCCGGATCCGCGCCGCCGCCGCCGGACCACGCGACTGGACGATCCCCGCGGGCGTCGACGCCTCGGTGCCGGAAAGCCCCGTCTTCCAGGGCGGCCGGACGGAGGCCCTCCGCCGCTTCGAGCGTTTTCTCGAAACCGCGGCGGACCGTTATCCCGACGCTTCCGATCCCGGCGGGGAGCTCACCTCGGGAATGTCCCCGTACCTCCATTTCGGACAGATCGCCGCGGTCGAACTGCTCGACCGGATCACGGCCGCGCACGCCGCCGGAACGCTTCGCGACGCCGCCTTCGACGACTACCTCGAACAACTTCTCGTGCGCCGCGAACTGGCGGTCAACTTCGTGTGGCATACCGCCGGATACGACAAATTCGAGACGATGACGGAACCCTGGGCGTACCGCACGATGACCGAGCATGCGGACGATCCCCGTCCCGTCCTGTATTCCTTCGCCGACCTCGAGGCCGGCAACACCGCCGACCCGTACTATAACGCGGCGATGGCGGAGATGCGCAAGAGCGGCTTCATGCACACCACCATGCGCATGTACTGGGCGAAGAAGATCATCGAGTGGACGCCGTCCTTTCGGACCGCCTACGAGACGATCGTCGCCCTCGACGACCGCTGGTTCCTCGACGGCCGCGACGCGAACGGTTACGCCGGCGCCGCCTGGTGCTTCGGGAAGCACGACCGCCCGTGGGGCGAACGTCCCGTCTTCGGGACGCTCCGGTACATGAACGACAGGGGACTCGAGCGCAAGTACGACATGAGGAGCTACGTCGCGCGCGTCGCCTCGATTCCCGACAAACGGCCCTAGGCCATCCGCTTCGGAAAGGACATTCCATGGAACCCAAGAAACCGATCGTCACGATCCACGTCCGGGGCTACGCTCCGATGACCTTCGAACTCGAACCCGCGGCGGCGCCGAACACGGTCGCGAACTTCATCGACCTGGCGACCCGCGGCTATTACGAAGGCGCGATCTTCCATCGCGTCATCAGGAACTTCATGATCCAGGGCGGCGCCGGGTCCGGCAAGGTCCGGACGATCAAGGGCGAATTCCGCCAGAACGGCGTGCAGAACGACCTGAAGCACGAGCGCGGCGTGATCTCGATGGCGCGCACGATGGTGCCCGACTCGGCCTCCTCGCAGTTCTTCGTGATGCACAAGGCCAGTCCGCACCTCGACGGCGCCTACGCCGCCTTCGGGCGGATGACGTCCGGCTTCGAGACCCTCGATGCGATCGCGTCGGTCCCGACCGACCGGCAGGATCGGCCGCTCCAGGACGTCGCGATCGAGAAGGTCGTCGTCTCCGAATGAATCGTCCGTGCGGCATTCCGCGAATCCCGGAACGCCGCACTCTCTTTGAAAAGATTGGCCGCGGCGTTGATTGAATCCTTCGAATCGTGTATAATGACGGCGTGAAGTCAACGAAACGGAGGGTTCACCATGCGTAACGCGATCCTGTTCCTGTTCTGCGTCGGCCTGTATTTCGCCGACGTGATGGCGTTTCCGTCCTGCAGCGAGCCTTCGTCCGTTCAGGTCGTCTTCGTGGAAGACCAGCGGGAGTGGACGTGCCTCCATTCGACATGGGTCGACGTCGGCGGCGTCATCGAGGCGACCGAAGTCGCGGACCCGGTCCGGGAAGGCTATGAATTCGCCGGCTGGTATCTTCTGGACGGCGAGACCCCGTTTTCATTCGGAACGCCGGTTCCGGCGGGCGACCAGTACTGGCAGGGAGACCGCAACGCCCTCATCGTCTGCGCGCACTGGGAGGAACTCCCGGTCGAAGAGATCCCGCAGCCCTGATGAAGTTCTTCCGGGCCAGGACGGCCCTCTACGCAGGTCTCCATCTTTCCGTCGACGGCCTCTGCGCCGTCGCGGTCTTTTCACGTCTCTACGCGGTGACCGATTCCGGGATCCCGCTGTTCGTCTTCATCGCCTACAATGCCGTCGCTTTCGTCCTCCAGCCGCTTTTCGGCCGGATCGTCGATCGTACGGGACATGACCGCTTCTGGCTTCGCGTTTCGCTGCTCGTCGTCGCGGCGTCCGCGGCGATCGCGCTGCCCGTTCCGCTTGCGGCGGTATCGCTCGGCCTCGGGAACGGACTCTTCCACGTCGCCGGCGGCAAATACGTGCTCGCCCGGTCGAAGGGCCGTTCGGCTCCCGCCGGCGTCTTCGTCGCATCCGGCGCGACGGGTCTGGCGGTCGGCACGTTTTTTCCGACGACGACGGTCGCCCTCGGCTTCCTTCTGGTCATGGGACTGTGCCTGCTTGCGTCGGAACTGCTCCCGCGGGACGAAGCGCCGGCTCCCGCCGCCCCCCTCCCGCGGATCGGTGCGCGCGAGACCGTCTGGATCGTCCTCCTTCTCGCGACGGCGTTCCTGCGGGCGCTCCTCGGCAAGGCGGCGCCGACGGACTGGGCCGACGGACCTGCCGTCCTCGTCGCCATCGCCGTCTCCGCTTCCCTCGGGAAGGCCGCGGGCGGCTTCGTCGCCGATCGGATCGGCATCCGGCCGACAGCGCTCGTCTCGGTCGGACTTGCGGTCCTGCTCTACGGCTTCTTTCCAGGGTGGACGGCCACGTTCATCGCCGCCACATTCGCCTTCAACATGACGATGCCGCTCACCCTAGCGCTCGTCAACCGCCGCTATCCGGGCCGGGAGGCGTTCGGCTTCGGCCTCGTCGCCGCGACGCTGTTCCCGGGATACGTTCTCGGTCTGCTCGTCCTCGAAGGAAACGCGCCGTTTTCCGCAACGCTGCTTCTCTGCGCAGTCCCCGCGGCGGTCGTCCTCGCCTGCGATCCGCGCCGGAAGGAGGCGCTCACGCATGCCGGAGCCTAGGACCCTCGTCCTCGCCTTCCTGCTCACGGCGGCGATCGAGGCCGCCGTCCTCTTCTTCCTCGCGCGGCAAAACGGCAAGGCGCTCATCGCCTCGCTCGTCCTGAATGCCATGACGAACCCCGCCGCCAATCTGCTGTTCGCCCGGATCGCCCCCTCGGGCGTCTGGATCTGGCTCGTCGTCCTCGCGATCGAGACGATGGTGTTCGCGATCGAGGCGGCGGCCTACGCCCTTCTATTCCGCGATCCTCCGGCGGCGGTCCGATGGTCGCTTCTCTCCAATGCGGCGAGCTTCGTCCTCGGATCCGCGATCCTGCCGCTGCTGACCGGATGCATCCTCCGCTGACGTTCATGATCGCGGCGCAAACGCCGCGAAACGTAGTATAATGAAGACAAGTCGATCGGAAAGGAATCCTATGAAGAAAATCATTCTCCTCGCCGTCGTCGCGGTTCTCGCGACGGTCCTGTCCTCCTGCACGAACACGCCCGAACCCGTCGCCTACACCGACGATGCGCCGATCGAGATCGCGATGGAACGCGATACCCTCAAGATCTTGCAGCTCACCGACCTCCACCTCACCTACGGAATCGACGCCCAGGACCGCGCGACGCTCGCGCTGATCGAGACCCTCGTGAAGGCGGACGACTTCGACCTCGTCGTCATCACCGGCGACATGGTGCTCTCGAACATAGGGCCGAGTCTCTTCCGCCGGCTGATCCGGACGATGGAGGGCCTCGAAGTCCCCTGGACCTTCGTCTTCGGAAACCACGAGACCGACCATTCGAGCTACCAGGAATACCTCGCCGGCATCGGCGACACGACGTGGCTCCGCTTCAAGGTCGGGCCGGAACTCGAGGAAGGCGGCGTCGGAAACTTCGCGATCCGCTTCACGAAGGACGGCGTCCCCTTCTACCATCTCTATTTCTTCGACTCGCACGCCGAGCGCGAGGTCTACACCGAGGAGGAAGGCGAGTACGACTATGTCCGCGCCTCCCAGGTCGCGTGGTATGAAGGTCAGGTCGCCGACGACACGACCGGCTCGGTCGCCTACATGCACATGCCGCTCCGCCAGTTCATCGATTCCGAAGGCTACGTCGGGATCTTCGACGAGGACAAGGTCTACGCCCAGGGCGTCGACACCGGCCTCTTCGACGCGATGGCCGCGGCCGGGAAGACGAAGGGCGTCTTCGTCGGCCACGACCACCTGAACGACTTCTATGTCGTGCACGAAGGGATCATGCTGGCGTACGGCCGCATCAGCGGCTTCAACGCCTACGGGAACCTCGAGCGCGGCGGCCGCGTCGTCGCGATCGACGCCGCCGGCGCGATGACGTCCTACGTGCTCCTTGAAAGCGAGGCGGGCGCATGAGACGCCTCGACCGGCTCTTCGCCTGGTTCACGGTCTTCGTCTGGGGCGTCGTCCTCTTCTGGGCGGTCGGCTCCGTCTGGTTCCTTTCCCTGCCCGTCGTCGGTCTCGGCGTCTTCTTCGTCGGGGGTGTCCGCAGATGATCGAATTCCTGATCGGCCTCTCGATCTCTTCGATCTGGATCGTGCTTGCCGGACTCGGACTCCTGTTCGCGCTTCGGATCGTCGCCGCGATCCGCGCGAAGGCGGATCTTCCGGCCTTCCTCGCGATCGTCCTCCTTCCCTTCTCCGTCGGCTATTTCCGGGCGGTATCGGAACGGACGCGATTCTCGACGCTCTACCGCGCACTGGCGGCGACGACGTTCTTCTTCTCGCTTCTCGCCCTTTTCTGGGTCTTCTACACGCATTTCGCCTGATTCCGGGACCTTGCTTGAAAAAAGCACCTTGACAGGCGCTCCGTTGACATTTACAATAGAATCGATTCATCCAACATCCAGGGGGGTACCAACATGTACTGCATGAACTGCGGCAAGGAGATCGACGACAAGGCCGTCGTCTGCATCCACTGCGGCGTCGCCGTCAACCAGGGGAAGGCGACCGTCGTCGCCGACCCGAACTCCAAGTCGAAACTCGCCGCCGGACTGCTCGCGATCTTCCTCGGCGCGCTCGGCATCCACAACTTCTATCTCGGCTTCACCAACAAGGCCGTCACCCAGCTCCTGCTCGGCACGGTCGGCGCGATCGCCTTCGGACTCGGACCGATCGTCTCTGGCATCTGGGGACTCGTCGAAGGCATCTACATCCTCACCGGCAAGATCGACAAGGACGCCGAAGGGCATCCGCTCAAGGACTAGCGGAAGAAAAAAAAGACGGAATCGGGTCGACCCCGGTTCCGTCTGTTTTTTTAGTGGAGATAGTTCATGAAGCCGTAGCCGTAGATGCCGACCAGGACCGCGATGGCGATCACGTACAGGATCGAGAGGATGACGCCCACGATCACGCTGATGAGCGCGCCCTTGCCGGCGGACTTGCCCCGCTTGGGGAAACTGTCCTGCCAGACGAGGAAGAGGATCAGGCCGACGAGCGGGAAGAAGAAGCCGAGGACGCCGTAGCCGGTGCTCGGCGCGTCGGACGGGTCCGGGACCCGTGCGGCCGATCCGACCGGCTGGAACATGTGTCCGCAGCCCGGGCACATCGCCGCGTTGTCGGCGAGCTGCTTGCCGCAGTTGGGGCAGTATTTCATAGGGCTCCGGTCCTCAGTAATAGAAATAGGAGAGCGCGCCGGAAGCGATGGCGATGATGTAGAAGATGACGCCGATGATGATCGCGGTCAGCGCGCCCTTCCCGGCGGATTTCGCGCGGAGCGGGGTCGCCGGTTTCCATACGACGTACAGGATGAGGCCGATCAGCGGGAAGAGAAAGCCGAGGAGCGCGATGCCGAAGCTCGGCGCATCGTGGACGCCGGAAACGGACGTGCCGCCGGCGTTCGGGAAGACGTAACCGCAGTTCGGGCAGGAGACGGCGTTGTCGGCCAGTTCCTTGCCGCAGGTGGTGCAGTACTTCATGTGGAACCCCCTATGTGGATTGTCGTTGGTGTTCGAAGTTTATTATACGGGCGAACCCGCCTTTTTGCAAGGGGAGGACGGAAAATCACCCCGAATTCGGGACCGATTCCGGCCCGGATGTTATATAATACGTTCATGGAAGGAAGTGATGCGCATGCCGAGGCTGCGTCTGGTCGTCCCCGCCCCCCGTCACCGGGCGGCGTGGCGCGACTATCTGAACGAATGGAACCAGACGGGCGAGGGAATGACCCCGTGGGCGCTCGATCCCTGCGGCGGCGACTTCGACGGTTTCCTCGCCATCACCGCGCAATACGCCGAAGGCCGTGACCTGCCCCCGAACAAGGTCCGCTCCGGACTCTTCCTGCTCTTCGAGGACGACGCCGAGGAGCGTCTGCTCGGCGCGGTCTCGATCCGCTACGAGCTGAACGACTATCTGCTGAACTACGGCGGCCACGTCGGCTACGGCGTCCGGCCCTCCGAACGCCGCAAGGGCCGCGCCAAGGCGATGCTTTCGATGGCGCTTCCGATCTGCCGGAAACACGGGATCGGGTGCGTCCTCGTCACCTGCGACACCGTCAACGTCGCCAGCGCGCGGACGATCATGGCGTGCGGCGGGAAGTTGGAGAACGAGGTCATCCATCCGGACGGAAGTCCGGTGCAGCGCTACTGGATCGAACCGTAAGAAAAGCCACCGGAAGGTGGCTTTCATTTTCTATCGGACGGTGAACCGGACGAGCGTGCCGTCGGGATCGAGGAAGGCCGTCCCGCGATCGTCGGAAGCTTCCGGACAGCCGGCGGCGCGGGCGCGCCCGGCGGCGGCCGCCGCGGCTTCGCACGCGGGGAAGAACACGGTCGCCGCCGCAAGCCCCGCGCGGCCTTCGACGCGCGGCAGGACGCGTTCCCAGACGTTCAGGGCGAGATGGTGGTGGTACCCGGAGGAGGACAAAAACCGCGCTCCGGGATATCCGTCCGCGGTGACCGCGAAACCGACGACGTCGCGATAGAAGGAAAGCGACTTCTCCAGATCGCGGACGGCGAGGTGGAGGTGTCCGAGGGTCGTTCCGGCGGGGATTCCGTCCGCCTCCTCGGCGGCGTAGTAGACCCCGGAATAATCGAACGGATCGGTGCCCATGTCGAGTTCGCCGGCTTCGTTTCGCCAGCCGGAGTCCGCCGTGTCGGCGTAGATCTCGATGCCGTGATCGTCCGGATCCTGCAGGTAGATCGCCTCGCTCACGCGATGGTCGGCCGCGCCCTGGATCGGCAGCTGCGTGTCGATCGCGCGGCGCAGGAAGCCGCCGAGCGCGGTCCGCGAGGGAAGCAGGAAGGCGACGTGAAAGAGACCCGCGGTCCGACCGCGCGGCTTCGCCCCCGGCGCGTGCCGGAGCGTGACGAGCGGCGTGACGCCGTCGGCCGAAACGACCGCCGAACCGTCGTCGACCCGCGCGACCCTGAAGCCGAGTGCGTCGCGGTAGAAGGATTCCGCGCGGCCGAGGTCGGCCACCTTGAGTTCGATCGCGCCCACGCGGAGCGCCTGATGTCCATGATAGTCCATGTCGATTCACATCCCCAGGCACATTATACCATCCGCGCCTGAAGGAACGGGGCGAGACGCACTCGGGACGCATCTGGGGATGGCGGAAAACGATGCGAAAGCGGATGAAAAAAGTTGCATTTCGGCTTGGGATTTGGTAATATAGATATCGGCCTTTCCCGACGGCTGAAAAGAGAATGAAACCACGGTCCTGTGGTGTAGTGGTCTAACATGCCTGCCTGTCACGCAGGAGATCGCGGGTTCAAATCCCGTCGGGACCGCCATATAAGCGCGCCCATAGCGCAATTGGATAGAGCGTTAGACTACGGATCTAAAGGTTGCGGGTTCGACTCCTGCTGGGCGCGCCATTCTTTTTTTAATCGGGGAGTAGCTTAGCTTGGTAGAGCGCCTGGTTTGGGACCAGGAGGTCGCAGGTTCAAATCCTGTCTTCCCGACCATACGGACTCCGATGCTGACCGCATTCCATCGACTGGACCTATAGCCAAGAGGAAAGGCAAGGGACTGCAACTCCCTGACCGTTGGTTCGAATCCGACTAGGTCCTCCAATATGACTTGCCGATTTCAACTTTAGGTTGGAATCTTTTTTTTGCGGAACAGAAGTAAAATGCGACTGAAATGAATAGAGTCGCATTTTACCTATAATGTTGACAATGCAAAGAATAGGTGATAAAATCGAGTAAAATGCTACTGAAGACAATATAGTCGCAAATTACAGAGGATAATAGTGGATATATTACAAAAGAATTTTTATGACAACTTTCCTATCGGGACAATCACAAGTAAAAAGGAACTTGAATCATATGTTCGAGACCAATTTTCAGACATTAGTCCCATTTCTTTGGCGTGGAGATTATTTGACCTTAAGAACGCGGGATACATTCAGGACTTGGGAAATAAAAAATTCAAAGTCGTTGACAAAAACGATAGCCGATCATTTGGAATGAAGATTGACTCAAAGTTATTGGATTTCCTTGATCAATACAACCGCAGACTCTCGAGTGATCGTCAATCGCGTTATGGAATTGATCCCAGAATATCCATTTGGGAGACTTCTGTTTTGAATCAATTCATGGTTCATCAAATATATAAGAATTATGTTGTGATTGAAGTGGATGAATCAAGGATAGACAATTTGTTTTTCCAAATGAAGGAGAGTTTCAAGAATGTAGTTCCGCTCAGTAGAATCAAAGGGTTCGACTACTTCAGTTATATGTTGGAGAACATCATCATCATTCAAAAGTTACCCAAGAGATCCCCATTATATGCAAACAGGAAGACGAACAACGTTTCCGTACCTAAGCCTGAAAAGATCCTTGTGGATATCCTTGCAATCAACGAAGAATTATTGAATATTGACCAAAGCGAAATCTTGAACATCTATAAAAGAATGATCAAAGAGTATCGAGTCAGTATTACGACCCTATTGTCCTATGCAAGAATCAGAGGAACGATTACAAGAAATAAGGTTCAAAACATTCTGAGCGTGATTGGGGTCTATGAACCATGATTGATCCTAGGACATTTGACAAAGAATGGATACTCAAAGTAAAAGGCGAAGAGAGAAGCGACCAAGGCATTATCGAGCGGCAGATCCATGGACTGCATCTTCTTGAAATCCTGCAAGCCAATTTCAAACACTTCATCTTTAAGGGCGGTACTTGCTTGTCCTTGATTAGTTCTGATTTTCCAAGATTTTCTATCGATATTGATATTCTGGTCGATCCGAAGTACAAGGACTTCTTTCTGGTAGAAAACCTGGTTCGTGTCATCGGCAAGTCCCAATTCACATCGGTCGTTGAGGATTTCCGCACACCGAGATATGACATCGATAAACAGCATTTCGAATTTCATTATAACGGCGCCATCAATGGAGAAACATACATTTTACTGGATGTCGTATTTGATGAATCGAGTTACCGGGATTTAGTCGAGGTGGAAATCAACAACTATTTGCTCCAGTCAACTCCGCCATTTTTGAAAGTCATCACCCCTTCGGTCCATGATCTATTGGCTGACAAACTGTGTGCATTCGCTCCAAACACAATCGGAAAAAAGTTGAATGAAGGCCGAGACGTAGAGGTTGTCAAACAAATGTTTGACGTTTCGTTTTTGATGAAGCATTATCGATTTTCTCCTTCATATAAGGAAATATATGAAACGATTTCCAAGGCGGTAATTTCTCGTAGAAAAGCTACCATTTCCGTAGAGGATGTTTTGAAGGATACAATCAGGACAAGCATCAATATTGTCTCAGAAGGGATACTCGACAAAGAACAATATCAAAACATCAAAAGGGCGATTCGTGGTTTTTCCTCATATACAAGAGATCTTTCATTCAACCTTGAAAAGGCAAAAGAATCAGCATTGGATGCCCTCTTTGCATCGCTCCTGGTGATTGCAGGAAGCAAAGATAAATTCGATGGGATGATGATGGAACCAGTTGAATATCTAGCTGAATATTCTGTTTTCAAGTCTACAAGAAAACAATTGGCCGCAATCGATGCGGAATTGGTAGACCTGTTCAATGGTTGTCTGAGGTATATGTCTTGTTTGAACATTTCCCTCAAATGACTTGATTCGAATCGGAATCATTCGCAAACTTGCTTGTGACGACCTTCTGGTTGACACAGACTTGGCGATCACGGGACAATGAACCATGACGAAATCAACTTCAGGTCGGAATCTTTTTCATTCGGCGGACGTCGATCGCGTCCGAAGAGGCCCGGAATCCCCCCTCCCGCCCCATGCGGGTTGCGGTCGGGGTCGTCGCTCCCTCCGCATGATAACGCCTTCATTTCCGACGACCTCGTTCCGCCCTCTTGATTTCCGCTTTGAATCTGGTATAATCGTGCTAACAATTCGATCGAAACGAAAGACATCGAAGAGAAGTGCCGCGAACAGAAGCATTCCAAGAGAGCCCCGGCAGGTGCGAGGGGGCAATGCATGCGTTCGCGGAGATGATCTCGGAGTCGCGCACCGAACCGTGACGGTTAGGCTGCGACGGGGTTGCCCGTTACCGCGATAGAGTATAACCAGAGAATCATTTGGCGTACTCGAACCGTCATCTTTTTTGTTGGTCCGAAAGGACTCCCGGATGGCTTTTTGAGATCAAAACATGATAAGCCGCGGATACTCTCTCGAGTCTCCGCTTTTTCGTTTCGGAAAGGAGCTTCCATGATCCGGATCAACCATCTCACCAAGCGTTTCGCCGGCGCGGACGGCGACGTCGCCGCCCTCGACGACGTCGACTTCGAAATCCGCGAGGGCGCCGTCACCGGCGTCATCGGGATGTCCGGCGCCGGCAAGTCGACCCTCCTCCGCTGCATCGCCGGGCTCGCGAAACCGGACGCCGGCGCAATCGAGATCGACGGGAAGGCCGTTGCCGGCCTCGATCCGCTCGCGCTCCGAAACCTCCGTCAGTCGCTCGGCGTCGTCTTCCAGGGATACAACCTGCTCCTGCAGCGGACCGTCGCGGAAAACGTCGGTTTCCCGCTTGCGATCCTCGGTTGGCCGAAGGCGAAGGCCGATGCCCGCGTCGCAAAACTGCTGGACCTCGTCGGCCTCGCCGACAAGGCGAAACGCCATCCCGCGACGCTCTCCGGCGGACAGATGCAGCGGGTGGCGATCGCCCGCGCGCTGGCCCCCTCGCCCCGCATCCTGCTTTGCGACGAGCCGACGAGCGCCCTCGACGGGATCACCACCCGCGACGTCGTCGCGCTCCTCTCGCGGATCAACCGCGAACAAGGCGTCACCGTCGTGGTCGTCACCCACGAGATCGGGATCGTCCGCGCCCTCTGCGACGACGTCGTCGTCCTCGACCGGGGCGCGGTCGCGGAGAGCGGGCCGACCGGATCGGTGTTTACGAACCCGCGCGCGCCGATCACGCGGCTGCTTCTCGGAGAGGAGGTGTCATGATGACCGAACTCATCCCCCTGCTGCTCGAAGGCACCGGCGAGACGGTCGCGATGGTGTCCCTCTCGCTGTTCTTCGCCGTCCTCCTCGGCCTGCCCGCCGGCGTCGTCCTCGCCGTCTCGAAACCGGACGGGATCGTCCCCCGGAAACGGGTCCGCGCGATCCTCGGATGGACGGTCGACACGATGCGCTCGATCCCGTTCGTGATCCTGATGATGCTTTTGATCCCGTTCTCGCGCTTCGTCGTCGGCACCTCGATCGGCACCGTCGGCGCGATCGTGCCGCTCGCGATCGCGGCGGCCCCCTTCGTCGCCCGCGTCGTCGAGGCGGCCCTCGCCGAGCTTCCGCCGACCCTGATCGAGACCGTCGTCGCGATGGGCGCGACCCCCTGGCAGATCGTCCGGAAGGTCTACCTCGTCGAGGCGCTTCCCATCCTCGTCCGCCAGATTCCGATCGTCGCGATCGCCCTGCTCGGTTCTTCGGCGATGGCCGGTGCCGCCGGCGGCGGCGGTCTCGGCGACATCGCCATCCGCTACGGTTACTACAACTACAGGACGGACGTCATGCTCGTCACGATCCTGATCCTCATCGTCCTGGTCGAAGCGATCCAGATCGCATCGAATGCGATCGCCCGCAGGATCGACCGACGCCTCCGCTGATCCAAGCCATCCCACTAAAAATCAAAAAGGAGATTTCACCCCATGAAAAAGATCCTGTCGTCCCTTTCCGCGCTCCTCGTCCTCTTCGCCCTCGCCGGCTGTTCCGGCAAGGCGAACATCGCCGACAAGACGATCACGATCGGCGCCACGCCGGTCCCCCACGCCGAGATCCTCGAAGCCGTCCGCGCCGTCGTCGAAGCCCGCGGCTACGAACTCGAAATCGTCGTCTTCACCGACTACGTCCTGCCCGACGACGCCCTCGCCGCCGGCGAACTCGACGCCAACTTCTTCCAGCACGTGCCTTACCTGAACTCCTACAACGCCGCCCACGGGACGTCGCTCGTCTCGGCCGGCGCGATCCACTTCGAACCGCTCGGCCTCTACGCCGGCACCGAGGACGACCTTTCGGCGATCCCGTCGGGATCCTCCGTCGCCGTCCCGAACGACGCCTCGAACCTCGCCCGGGCGCTCCTCCTCCTCGAGGCGAACGGACTGATCGGGCTGGCGGATGGCGCCGGCCTGTCGGCGACCGTACTCGACATCGTCTCCAACCCCTTCGGTCTCGAGATCGTCGAGCTCGAGGCGGCCGCGATCCCCTCGCGGCTCGAAGACGTCGCTTTCGCCGTCATCAACGGCAACTACGCGATCGAGGCCGGCGTGACCGACCGGCTCCTCGTCTCCGAAGCCGTCGACTCGGCGGCCGCGGACCTCTATGCGAACATCATCGCCGTGCGCGCGGGAACCGAGAACGCCGAGGCGATCGCGGTCCTGCTCGAAGCGCTCCGCACCCAGGCCGTCAGGGACTTCATCGCGGCCTCCTACGGCGTCTCCGTCGTCCCCGTCTTCTGATCCACGCCCCTCTCCGCAGGGGTTCTTCGTCGTTTTCCGCCCGTTGAACGAGCGTTTCGCGTGCATCCGGTTTTCACGGTAAGCCCTCTTGGAGTATAATGGATGGGAGGAGTGAGAACCATGCAGACCAAAGTCAAGAAGCTCGCCGAGAAACTCTGGTGGGTCGGCGTCAACGACTACGACCTCCGCGTCTTCGACATCGTGATGGAGACCGAATTCGGCACGACCTACAACGCCTACCTGGTCGTCGGCAGCGAGAAGACGGCCCTGATCGATACCGCGAAGGTCAATTTTCAGGACGACTACATCGCCAAGGTGCAGTCGCTCGTCGACTTCAAGGACATCGACTACGTCGTCCTGAACCATACCGAACCGGACCATTCCGGATCGGTCGCCAGACTGCTCGATCTGAATCCCGACCTGACCGTCGTCGCCACGGCGGCCGGTCTTTCCAACCTGAAGGAGATCGTCAACCGCCCGTTCAAGGCGGTCCAGGCGAAGGACGACGCCGTCCTCTCGCTCGGGAACCGGTCCCTCCGGTTCTTCACGCTGCCCAACCTGCACTGGCCGGACACGATGTTCACCTGGCTCGAAGAGGACAAGATCCTCTTCACCTGCGACTTCTTCGGCGCCCACTACGCCTTCGAAGGCGTCTTCGCCAAGAACGTCAAGAACCAGGACGACTACCGGAAGGCACTCAAGGACTACTTCGACGCGATCATGTCGCCGTTCAGGAAGTTCGTCCAGAAGGGTCTCGAGCGGATCAAGGACCTGCCCCTCAAGTACGTCGCCACGAGCCACGGCCCCGTCCTCGACGAGACCAACATCGAGGAGGCGAAGGCGCTCTACGCCAAGTGGGCCGAGATCCGGCCGAAGAACGAGATCCCGCTCGTCGTGATTCCGATCGCGAGTGCGTACGGCTACACGCTCAAGATGTCGGCGGAAGTGAAGAAGGGCGTCGAGGCCGCGTTCGAAGGCAAGGTCAAGGTCGAGACGATCGACATCGTCGGCACGATGACGCACTACATCGTCGACCGCATCCAGGCGGCCGACGCCTTCCTGATCGGCTCGACGACGATCCTCGCCGACACCCTGAAACCGGTCTGGGACATCCTTTCGAGCCTGAACCCGATCGTCGACGGCGGAAAGTTCGCGTCGGCCTTCGGTTCCTACGGATGGAGCGGCGAAGCCGTCCCGAACATCCTCGCCCGGCTCGCCCAGTTGAAGATGAAGACGATCGAAGGCCTCCGGATCCGCTTCAATCCATCGGCGGACCAGTTGCGGGAGGCTTACGACTTCGGCATCCGCTTCGCGAACTTCATGCGGGGCAGGGAATGAAAGAAGAAAGGCTCCGTCGTCGGAGCCTTTCGCGTCTTATTCGGCCTGCGCCTCTTCCTCGTGGACGAACTCGATCGGCTTGATGCCGGGCAGTTCGGCCTTTTTCTTGTCGATGAAGAGGATTCCGAGGAGATGATCGTACTCGTGCTGGAAGACGACCGCCGGGAAGCCCGAGAGCTTGACGATCACCTCGTCGACCCGGGCGGTCTCGAGGTCGACCAGAATCGCGCGCGCCTTGATGCGCTTCGCGCGCGGCACGAGGCCGTTCTTCTCCTCGTCGACGGAGAGGCAACCCTCGCCGCCGGGCACGTAGCACTGTTCCTCCGAACTCGACAGGATCTTCGGATTGACGAAGGCGTAGCGGTGCAGGACCTCGCCCTTCTCGTCGAACGCGTTCATGCAGAACATCCTTTTCGAGACGCCGATCTGCGGTGCCGCCAAGCCGACCGCGGGACGCAGGTCCATTTCGGCCGCGAGCGCGTCGTTCTGGCTGTTCAGGATGTAGTTCATCATCGATTTCAGGATCGCATAGTCCGCCTGGGACAAGGGCATCGCGACCTCTTCCGCGCGACGGCGGAGGATCGGATCGCCTTCCTGGCGGATGTCTTTCATCGTCAACATCTTCTTCATCACCACTCATTATTATATCACGAAACGTCCCGTTTCCATCAAGGCATCGCCCCGGGATATGCCAAACGCGGTTCGCGTGGTACAATATTATCGGTGGACGAGGAGGCGACGACATGACCTACGAGTACGACCAGAAGGCACTCCGGACGAAGGACGGGGTCCTGCCCCAGGAATGGTACCTTCCCGACGGGATGGGCGGCTACGCGGCCGGTTCGGTGACGAACCGCCGTTTCCGCAAGCATCAGGGCTATCTCGTCGTCAGCCTGAACCCCCCGACCGACCGCACGCTCCTCCTCGCCAAGGTCGACGAGACCATGGTCGTCGGCGGCCGGACCTACGACCTCATCGCAAGTACCTTTTCCCTCGACGAGGTCGCGACCTACGGTTCTCGCGTCGGCGGCGTCACCCTCGAGAAGACGGTCGCCCCCCGCTACGGCGGAAACGCCGTGGCGATCCGCTACCGGATCGCGACGGGGAAGCGCGCGGCGCATCTTTGCCTGGTCCCGCAGTTCACTTGGCGGAACCACGGCGACGTCCGTACCCCCGACCGACTCACCTTCTTGGCGACCGCCGAGGGCGCGCGGCTCGTCCTCATCCCCGACAAGGCGCCGTCGCGCAAGATCGTCGCGCAGGCGTCCCTCGGCACCTTCGTCCGTCACGATCCGGCGATCGCGTCCGACGTCACCTACGCCTTCGACGCCGCGACCGGCGACGACCGCGTCGACGCCTTCTTCCAAGCCTACGCCCTCGTCTTCGACGTTCCGGCGGAAACGACCCTCACCGCCTCCCTCGTCGTCGCCCTCGACGAACTTCCCGCGGAATCGGCGGAAGCGATCGTCGAAGCAAGCCGAACCCGCGTCCGGGACGTCGTCCTCCACGCCGGGATGGTTGACGATTTCGCCGCGCGGCTGGTCCGCGCCGGCGACCTGTTCCTCGCGCACCGGCGTTCCACGGGACTTGCGACGGTGCTCGCGGGACTGCCCTGGTTCGCCGACTGGGGACGGGACACGATGATCGCCTTCGAGGGGCTCTGTCTCGTGACGAAGCGTTTCCCCGAGGCGCGCGAGATCCTCGCCTCCTTCGCGCGCTACGAGAAGGACGGACTGATTCCCAACATGTTCCCCGACGCCGGGCAGGATCCCTACTACAATACCGCCGACGCCTCGCTCTGGTACGTCCACGCGGTCGACCGCTATCTTTCGCATACGGACGACGAGGCCTTGGTGCGAACCCTGTTTCCGACGCTTGTCAGAATCGTCGACCGTTACCGTCATGGAACCGGCTTTTCGATCAGGATGGATTCCGACGGGCTGATGCGGGCCGGGTCGGGTCTCGACCAGGTGACCTGGATGGACGTCCGGATCGACGGGGTCGTCGTCACGCCCCGCCACGGCAAACCGGTCGAGATCAACGCCCTCTGGCACAACGCGCTCTGCGTCATGGACGGGCTGGCGCGCCGTCTCGGGTCCGATCCCAAGGATTACGGCGCGCTCACGGAACGGGTGCGGAAAAGCTTCAACCGCCGTTTCTGGAACCCCGCGAAGGGGTGCCTCCATGACGTCGTCGACCCCGAGGACCCCTCGGTCCGGCCGAACATGCTCTTCGCGTGCAGCCTCCCGCACCCGCTGCTTTCGCAGGCGCGGATCCGTTCCGTGGTCGCCGTCGCGACCCGGGAGCTCCTCGACGTCTACGGGCTCCGGTCGCTCTCGAAATGCGATCCGCGGTTCGTCCCCGAATACTCCGGGCCGCTCCGGAAACGCGACTTCTCCTACCATATGGGGACGACCTGGGGATTTCTGATCGGCACCTACGTCGACGCCTATCTCAAAGCACACCCGACCGATGGCGCAAAGCGCCGGATGAAGCGGCTGTGCCGCTCCTTCGAGGACCATCTCCGCGAAGGCTGCGTCGGCGGCGTCGCGGAGATCTTCGACGGCCTTCACGGCCGCGTCTCGCGCGGCTGCTCGTCGCAGGCCTGGAGCGTCGGCGAACTGCTCCGCACGTACGTACAGAACGGTCTCGACCGGATCTAGGAGGATTCCATGCGACTCGACAAACTCCTCGGCAATCTGAAATACGGAAGCCGGAACGACATCAGGGAAGCCGTCCGGCAGGGCCGCGTCCGCATCGCCGGACGCATCGCCGCCGATCCCGGCGCGGACGTGAATCCGGAGATCGAGGAGATCGACTTCGACGGCCGGCGCGTCTTCTACAAGAAGTGGATCTACCTCATGATGAACAAGCCGCAGGGCGTCGTTTCGGCGAACGCGGACGCCGTCCATGCGACCGCGGTCGGACTCCTGAAGGATCCCTACGACCGCTTCGACCTCTCGATCTGCGGCCGTCTCGACCTCGACGCCGAGGGACTCCTCCTTTTCACGAACGACGGCGACGTCCTGCACCGCGTCATCAGTCCGAGAAACGAGGTCTTCAAGACCTACGAGGTTTCGCTCCGGGACCCGCTCGGCGACTATGCGCCGCTGCTTGCGGGCGTCGAGATCAGGGACGGGAGGGAACAGCTTTTCCGCACCCTGCCCGCGTTCGTCGAGCCGCTCGGTGAAAAGACCGCGCGGATCCGGATCCAGGAAGGCAAGTACCATCAGGTGAAGCGGATGTTCGAAGCGATCGGAAACGAGGTCGTCGCCCTCCGCCGGACCGCGATCGGCGGCCTCGAACTCGATCCGGCGCTTCCTCCCGGGGGATACCGCGAACTTTCCTACGCCGAGATCGGCCGCGCGATCGGATGAAACCTTTCGTGATTCCGCCGGGTATGGTATAATTGGATGGGTGATTCAGATGGAACGCACCGACATCGCAATCGAAGCCTGGCGCACCGTCGACGAGATCCGGAACTCTCCGGCCTATGGCGCCTACGCCGAGGCCCGGGACCGGCTCCTCGGACCGGACGGACCGACGGCCGAACGCACGGCCTTCGAGGCCGCGAAGGCGGCTTACGAGCCCGTCGCCGCCGTCGGCAGGCATCATCCCGACTTCAAATCGCGCGCGGCCGAACTGTCCGCCGCCAAGGCGGCGCTCTACGCGACGCCCGCATATCGACGCTACCGGGAGACGCTCGCGGAGATCAACGCCATCTTCGAGCCGATCGGCGCGGAGATCCGCGCGATCCTCGACTCCTGCCGCGCCGGCACGACGACCCACTGTGGGAAAGGGGCACCGAAATGATCCAGCGAAAAGGCATCATCGTCTTCTATCAGAGTCCGAAGGTCATCGCCGAGGTGGAACGCCTCGGCGTCCACGTCACGTACCGAAACGAGGACCGCGGCTATCTCGCGGGCTACGTCGACGCGAGCCAGTTCGACCGCATCGCCAAGCAGCTCGAGACGGTCAACAACGTGCGCAAGGTCGAGGCCTCGCTCGCCGACATGCAGGAGCTCGACTTTCAGGACTGAAACCGCTCCCTGTCAAGGAAAAAACATTGACAGGCATCGGAACATCTGCTACAATAAGGTGACTTTGCTAATCAGGAGGGAAATCCATGGTCAAAATCAGATTGCAGCGTTTCGGCACGACGAAGAAACCGTTCTACCGCATCGTCGCCGCCGAGGCTTCTCAGAAGCGCG